>NZ_JAPDBQ010000372.1:0-506 GCF_027705325.1 Aeromonas sp. QDB18 | reverse complement strand
AATCGGCTCAAACATGAAGAAATGAAATGACTGAGTCAGCCGAGAAGAATTTCCCCGCTTATTCGCACCTTCCCTAGCTTTGGCGGTAAGAATAAATCATTGGCTGGCATTCCCATCTCTGTGATGTTTGATGGCACTGGTGAATCGGTAGAAACAGATATTGATGCAACAAAGCGTTTATTTCGCGTAGCCCGTGGTCAAAGCAAACGCTTCATCTCATTTTTCAGCTGTAAGGCAGGCGATACGATTTATATCCACCAAGATGCGCCTGGATATTATCGAGTTTCAATGCGGAAGCCTTCATAAATTCATTACTTGCGTTTATAACATATGAGCCAAATTAATACTTAGACTCTTAACCCCCTCACTGACACTTCTTTAAATAACATCCAATTCATCGTTTGAAGATGAATTGGATGTTCATATATGAACCTGATTACCCATGATTAGCAGTCAGTTACCACGAACTATACTGATCTTACGTACAGTTATCGAGGTGCGAGATC
>NZ_JAPDBQ010000371.1:0-514 GCF_027705325.1 Aeromonas sp. QDB18 | reverse complement strand
AGTGCGAGCTAAGTCTGCCTGCGTACCTTCTCCACTGTGCAATTCCCTGCACTCTTCTGGAGAAGCATCATGTACAGCTACACCAAACTTTCCCTTCTGGCCGTCGCCGTCGCTGCAACCGGCGCCGAGCAGCACGCCAACGGCAAGGCGTCACGCGCCGAGTACGAGAACTCGAAGCAAGGCTGGGTCTATGACGTCGAAGTCGTCAGCGGGGACAAGTTCTTCGATGTCCGGGTGAATGCCGACAAGGGTACGGTCATCTCGTCTGCCGAAGACAAGGCGGAACACGATGACGACCACGACAAGCGGGACTGATTTCCCGACAGCATAGATGGATCGTTTTCCTCGGAGGCGATCCGGCCCAGAGACCGCATGGAATCACTCAACCAAACATTGTTTCTCTGGCTCAATGCACCGGAGCACCCCAGCGCTTTGGCGCTGACGCTCGCCGTCTTTTTTGCCGAGCGGCTTATCTGGGCGGTGCCGCTCGTGATACCGGCCTGTCGTTTGGAGC
>NZ_JAPDBQ010000370.1:0-518 GCF_027705325.1 Aeromonas sp. QDB18 | reverse complement strand
ACTATCTGGACACTGTGCTCGCAGCTGGCCTGCAAAAACTCTCTGAAATTTAACAGGATGTTCACGCTCTCACCCTGTATACCCCTCTGGCTCCACTTGCCTCCGCCAACGTATCGCCTGCTGCTGAAGAGATATTTATTCTGTCCGTATTGGAATTTACAATGGCAGATGCCAAAGCGCTATTTGCTGCATCCACGCACTCGGCACCTGCGCCAGCGGTGCTTGTGTCAATATCTGCAGGTGCAACATCCAACCCTTGAGCACATACCTCAAAGGCCGTCTTTGCGGGACCAGCAGCGGCTATAACCTCCGAAAACTTCGCTCGAAGTGTATAAGTCTGATACGCCGGCAAGGCGATAGCGGCGAGGATGGCGACTATCGCAACGACGATCATCAATTCGATTAGCGTAAACCCTGACTGTCTTTTCATGTCAAATATCCTTTCCTGATTACCCATGACCCTCAGCCAGCTTCAAGAGCCGATATGGCATCGGAGGGCTTGCCACGACTGCATGCCC
>NZ_JAPDBQ010000369.1:0-522 GCF_027705325.1 Aeromonas sp. QDB18 | reverse complement strand
GTATCTATTCACCAGGACGGGGTTGACGGCATCAGTTCTGCCGGGATGGGATAATCTGTCTTCTCGATGCACGCCCTGACCACGGCCCTCAACCACTCCTGTGGGCAGCGGCCCAATCGCTTGCCGGTCTCCACCAACGACAGGATGCGCTGGCGAAACAGCTCGCCCCGGTGAGACCACACGCCGTAGCTACCCTTGCGCCAGAGCACATAGCCACGCAGCGCCCGCTCCGCCTCGTTGTTGGTCAGCGCTATTTCGTCGTCAGTCATAAACCGCCACAGCATCTCGTCATCCCGCAGCAGCAACTGGCATCGTCCACGGTAGCGTTTGCTGCACAACAGGGCGCCGCGCTCCAACTGGCTTCGCCAGCTTTGCCGGTAACGCGCGAGCCTGCGCAGGTATTTCTGCTTGCTCAACGCACCGCTTTCCCAACGGTGCCGGGTACGAAACACCGCATCCGCCAGCAAGACCAACCGGGCACCGATGGGCTGGTTGCACTGCTCGCTACTCTCGGCGATGGCC
>NZ_JAPDBQ010000368.1:0-524 GCF_027705325.1 Aeromonas sp. QDB18 | reverse complement strand
CCGGTGAACGGGTTGTGCCCCAGTTGCTGCTCGACCAGCGCCGCCAGGCCGTGGGCCTGTTTACGAAAATCGATAGGCGCCCGATAGAGGTAGATCTGCGGCATGGTCAGTGCCGGACGCAAGTAACGAGGGCGCATTACAGCTGCCTCATGATAGCGCCGAGCAAATCGATATTGCCCGGATGTAACCCGGAGAGAGTGATGCCGTTGGGTAAGGTGAGTGTCAAGCCGACTTCGTTCGTGACAGGAACAGGCATGGCTATTCTGACAAAGCCAGGAAGAGAGTCCGAGTCTACAGGCTGTTCGAGCTTTTTGCGCCAGTAAGCAAACTGGTGATAGACCAGTGCCTGGCTTTTGCAAAAGGCGTGGCCGGAGAGGCCGGAGTCAAGCCAGGCGGTGATCTGCTGTCGCCAAAAATCAGCACGTTCTTGAGTGGTCATAGTGAAAATCCAGCGAAGAGGTAATGGATTTCAAGTGTGACGAGCTGATTTTGGGAAAAAAAGATGCCGATTCAAGGGCGCTTAC
>NZ_JAPDBQ010000367.1:0-525 GCF_027705325.1 Aeromonas sp. QDB18 | reverse complement strand
CTAGATATTGACGAGTACGTCGGGTTTTCTCTTGTTTGAGTTGCCTCTTGTGGCAAGACAGTAATTAATTACTATCTTACAGGGGTGCTCGTGGACACCCATCCAAAGCATCTGCCGGCCGATGAACGTCGTGCCGTAACTGTCGAGTCCGTCGTGGCGCTTGCCAGTTCACAAAACCCAAGCGAGATAACCACTGCGGCTATCGCTAAACACATGAACTTGACCCAGGGTGCGCTGTTTCGGCACTTCCCGAACAAGGAAGCCATTTGGCAGGCGGTCATGGAGTGGGTAGCAGAGCGCCTATTAGCCAGAATCGATCGATCTGCACAAGGAATCGAGTCGCCCTTGGCAGCCATGGAGGCGATGTTCATGAGTCATATCGAATTCGTAGCTGAGCACCCAGGCGTGCCAAGAATGATGTTTGGTGAGCTTCAGCGTGCCGAATCGACACCGGCCAAGCGCATGGTGCAAACCTTGATTCAGCGCTACGGCGAACGTTTGCATCGTCTCATCGAGAAAGGCAAG
>NZ_JAPDBQ010000366.1:0-526 GCF_027705325.1 Aeromonas sp. QDB18 | reverse complement strand
AAAAGAGAGTAATAGATCAGAACGGCCGATCGCCGTCAAGCACTGAAAATAGCAAAATCAGGTGCGGAATGACGGTTCTATCCCGTTGCCTGGATCCTGGGCATCCCGGGCAGTGAAGCGCTGCAGGCCGGCTCCATCATGGCGACCAAGCTGGTGACCAACGAGTTTGTGGCCATGATGGATCTGGGCAAGATTGCCGCCGAGCTCTCCCCGCGCACCGTCGGCATCCTCTCCATCTTCATGGTGTCGTTCGCCAACTTCAGCTCCATCGGCATCATTGCCGGTGCGGTGAAGGCGCTCAACGAAGAGAAGGGCAACATGGTTTCCCGCTTCGGTTTGAAGCTGGTCTATGGCTCCACCCTGGTGAGCCTGCTCTCCGCCGTTATCGCCGGTGTGATGATCTAGGTCCTCCCCCCGCGCTGCTCATGACGACCCCCTGCCTTGGCAGGGGGTCTAATGAGATGGTCACCCCCACCCTGTGAGCGGTACGCTGACAGGGTGTTTTTCTTTCAGGAGAGGCCATCAT
>NZ_JAPDBQ010000365.1:0-533 GCF_027705325.1 Aeromonas sp. QDB18 | reverse complement strand
CACTGCGTGTTCGCTCGAATGCCTGGCGTGTTTGAACCATGTACACGGCTGGACCATCTGGGGTGGTTACGGTACCTTGCCTCTCAAACCCCGCTTTCTCGTAGCATCGGATCGCTCGCAAGTTGCTCGGCGACGGGTCCGTTTGGATCTTGGTGACCTCGGGATCATTGAACAGCAACTCAACCAGAGCTCGAACCAGCTTGGTTCCCAAGCCTTTGCCCAGTTGTGATGCATTCGCCAGTGACTGGTCTATTCCGCGTACTCCTGGATCGGTTTCTTCTTCCCACCATCCGTCCCCGCTTCCAAGAGCAACGTACGACTGGGCATACCCAATCGGCTCTCCATTCAGCATTGCAATGTATGGAGTGACGGACTCTTGCGCTAAAACGCTTGGCAAGTACTGTTCCTGTACGTCAGCAAGTGTCGGGCGTGCTTCTTCTCCGCCCCACCACTCGACGATATGAGATCGATTTAGCCACTCATAGAGCATCGCAAGGTCATGCTCAGTCATGAGGCGCAGTGTGACGGAATCG
>NZ_JAPDBQ010000364.1:0-543 GCF_027705325.1 Aeromonas sp. QDB18 | reverse complement strand
GGCAGAGAAAATCCAAGCAAAACAACACGTTAGACGGTGTTATTAATTCGCTTGCCGCTTAAGGTTCTGTACATGAGAAAGTGCAATATCCCCGATAGGGCGAACCTCTGTCCTGTGAAATAGAAATTTCCAGCATATCGGCACTGATGGGGCCGCTATCAGAGATATTGTATGAGAAGCTCAGAATGTCTTTCCAACCTGCCCCTCCCTGTAAGGATTGCTGACGCCCTCCGAAGACAAGATGGATACGCTGAAGTCCCGTGGTTTTATATGTATTTCGGTTGTGCCGCTGAATTCATAGTATCCACTCTCGGGAGCATATCCATTCTTCATATTGAAGTTGATCAGACTGCGAGTCAGTTGATCTTGCAGCCCCAGCCTCACAACCTGTTTGAAGAAATTGCTGGACAAGAAAAGATAAACAGATGGCTGTCCTCTTAAATAGCTGATGTTGTAGCGAGAGCCTTTGCTTGGGAAGGTGCGAACAAGTCCCTGATATGAGATCATGTTTGTCATCTGGAGCCATGAAAAAGGGTTCATCAT
>NZ_JAPDBQ010000363.1:0-548 GCF_027705325.1 Aeromonas sp. QDB18 | reverse complement strand
CTAAATAGCTGTTCCGAATAGTAGATCACCGGAGGAAGGGAACTCAGTCCAGTTTGTGCGATCTGATTAGTCGCTAAACAAAACAAGCCACACCCAAAGGACTGAGTTGATGCCTATCCTACCACCTCTGCCACGACCACAACGGCGCCGCATTCACAAAATCATCCATGCCACCCGTGATAAAGGACATGCTCGTCGCTTGATGGCCATCTTGCTGTTACATGAAGGACGCACGATCACCGATGTTCATCACCTTACCGGCGCTGCGCGCTCGACCATCGGTCGTTGGCTTCGGTGGTATCGAGATGAAGGCATAGATGCGCTAGAAGCCTTACCGGCTGGCCGTGCCCCAGTCTTACCTATCGCCAAGATTGTCACCCTACTGGTGCTGCTCATGCAGTTTTCTCCGCAAGATTTTGGTTATCAGCGCAGCCGTTGGTGTACTGAACTATTGGCTATAAAAATCAATCGGTTAACAGGGCTCAATGTGGCAGCCTCCACGCTCCGCCGATGGTTACCTCGTATGGGCATTGTCTGGCGCAGGCCCG
>NZ_JAPDBQ010000362.1:0-554 GCF_027705325.1 Aeromonas sp. QDB18 | reverse complement strand
CAAACCAACCATGGCCGCAGTACTCCGCTGCTGTGGAAAACCCATCGAAAATCGTTGCTCAAAGGGCAACGCAATGCCCATGAGAAAGAGCTGCTCACCAAACTCAAGCAGACCCTGCCAGAAGGTATCTTCGTGACGGTAGTCGCTGACCGTGGGTTTGGTTACATGGAGCTGTTCGAGCGCCTGGAACAAGAGCTAGGCTTTGCCTATATCATTAGATTTAAAGGAAATATTTTGGTTGGTTACTCTGGTGGAGAGCAGGTTCCCGCCCGCGACTGGCTAACGCCGACCGGGCGCACCCGAACCCTCAAGGAGGTGGAGCTCACTGGGCAACGACAGCCTGTCGAGCGGGTCTATTGTTGTCACAAGAGTGGCATGAAAGACGCGTGGTTTCTGGCCAGTAACCGGACCGATCTGAGTGCCGCCAAGGCGTTGCAACTATACGGCCAGCGCTGGGGTATCGAGACCAGTTTTCGGGATATCAAAGATTACAAATTCGGCATGGGTATGGGAGATGTGCACATCAGTAATCCGGTCCGGCGTGACCGACTGTT
>NZ_JAPDBQ010000361.1:0-565 GCF_027705325.1 Aeromonas sp. QDB18 | reverse complement strand
GCAGCCTGTCAAGGTATTCGAAGAGTACCGTCAGGCGGCATAGGCGAGTGTCGCACTTCGAAGTTGAATTCGCGGTTTGGGTCTTGGATATGTTACCAATAGGGTAAAAAACGATCAGCGATTAACTGTTTGGATATACAGGACGGACGACATCTAAACTCATGGTATGACCCTCAAGGAGCCACCCATGCTGTCACGTCCCTATCGAATCGTGTTGAGTTTTTTGTTGTTCTTGACCTCGATTGCCTTGCTGCCCTTCGAACTCATGCATGCAGGGGTTGCCCCAGTGTGGGTGGGACGTTTGATTTATTCGGTATGCTATGGCGGGTCCATTGACTGGACAGCGTTGTACTGTATCGGGCTGCAGGTCTGGGCAAATAGTATGCAATTTATGCCCTCCCTATTTTTGATATTTTTCAGCAGAGCGTTATATTTAACGGAGGCGCCTGATGAGCGCATAATATTGCCTAGATTAACAACATCGAAATGTTAGGGAAAGTGCGAACAAGTATCCCACGAACAAAAAATGAAAATTTTAGTCATTTAATATCAATGGGTTACCAGT
>NZ_JAPDBQ010000360.1:0-567 GCF_027705325.1 Aeromonas sp. QDB18 | reverse complement strand
CAGGGTGAGAGCGTGAACAAATTGTTAAATTGAGGTCAATTTAGCCAACCCAGCATCCAGTACCTTTTCCAGATAGGGGCTGCTCATGCCCGCAAATTGCTGCTTCTTCCGCAAGCTTGCCTTACGGCTGGTTTCGGCCCGCAGCATGTTCTGTGCCATGTGTCGTGTGCAAGCCAATATCTGGGGAGCATCACCGCGATATATCTGACAAGCATCCTCATTCATCACGACATCCAGAACCCAGTGCAGGCTATTTTCAATCGCCCAGTGCCCCCGGACAGCTGAGGAAAACTGCTCCGGTGTCAGTTCTGCTGAACTGATGTAGTAGCGATACTCCATTGATATTTTCTTCATCTTTTCAATGCGATAGGATATCGCCACGCCAACGCTTTTAAGGTTTTTCCACTCGGGAAATTGCTCTGCCAGTGCACCGGCTGGCAATACATGGTACTCGCGCCCATCTATACGACCATGTTGCTTCTCGATACTGACGGTTTCTTCCGTCAAAGGCTTGTTCATTGACTCGACCAGCGCCGCTCGCACGGCGCTATGCAACGAGGGTTGATT
>NZ_JAPDBQ010000359.1:0-570 GCF_027705325.1 Aeromonas sp. QDB18 | reverse complement strand
CGCAAGAGGCAATAGTGGATCACCGGACGATCGTCTCATTTTTTACCTGTCAACTGGTCTGGGTGAACCGTTACATGAAGGTGTTGACCCCGTCCTCGCGCAGCATCTTGTCCATGGCCGCGAGGTTCACCCGCCCCGCCCCGTCCAGCACCAGGGTGCCGTGCATCATCAGCCCTGCCTTCTGGGCCAGGGTGAGCCTGCCCACCAGATCCCGGGCTCGCTCGGCGGCGCCGAGGCGCCAGTCCTCGTAGGGGGTCAGGGTGCCGCTGCCATCGAGATCCTTGAATTGCAGGCCGTCCTGCTCGATGAGGGTGACGGTGCGGTGGCCCAGAACCGGCTGCTCGGGCTTGGGGGTGGAGTCGTTGTCGTTGCACCCTGCCAGCAGCAGGGCCCCGATGGCGAGGGCGACACGGGTTCGGGAGAGCGAGTGGTGTTTCATTGTTGTTATCTTCCTTGTGTGTGTAGGAGTCGCCACTCTATGCAAAAGCGGCCCCTCATGTACAGGATCTTTAGCTACAACCAATTGAAATAGATAGAAAAAAGGCTTCGTTTGTGATCTGATTTAATCGC
>NZ_JAPDBQ010000358.1:0-574 GCF_027705325.1 Aeromonas sp. QDB18 | reverse complement strand
GTCAGGAAACACGGCCATGAGAAGCGCCGGGTATGGCGCAAGCTGCATCTGGCGGTGGACCCTGTCAGCCATGACATCGTGGCGGCAGAGGTCTCGCTGGAGAATGTCCATGATGCCGAAGTCTTGCCCACGCTGCTTAATCCACTGCGCCGTCAGCTGGGCACGGTGTATGCCGATGGTGCCTATGACGCCAAGGCCTGCCATGAATTGATAACCCGCAAAGGGGCCACGGCTTGCATTCCACCACGCAAGAATGCTGGATTATGGGAGGAAGGACATCCGCGTAATGATGCGGTGCTGGTCATGCGCAAGGAGGGGCTACCTCATTGGAAGAAGGCATCCGGTTATCATCGGCGCTCGCTGGCAGAAACGGCGATGTGCCGTTTCAAGCAGTTGCTGACGGGGAAACTGAGCTTGCGCAAGTACAACAACCAAGTGGGTGAAGTGATGGCCTATGTCTGTGCCATGAACAAACTGAACGCCCTTGGTCTACCTATCAGAAGGCCCCGAGTGTAGCCATCGCTCAAGGCCGGAGGAAAGGGCGTTTCAATAGTCGATTTGGGCAACAACGCCC
>NZ_JAPDBQ010000357.1:0-577 GCF_027705325.1 Aeromonas sp. QDB18 | reverse complement strand
AAAAGAGAGTAATAGATCAGAACGGCCGATCGCCGTCAAGCACTGAAAATAGCAAAATCAGGTGCGGAATGACGGATTTAATATCAATGGGTTACCAGTAAATGCTCTCGTGCCATATGACTTATTCGCACCTTCCCTAAGCCGGGTTGTTTATTTCAAAAGGCGGAAGAAATCAAAGCGCCTCCAATCTCGCGTAGGCGGTGACGAGCCACTTGGCACCGACCTCGTCGAACTGGATCTGCACCCGGCTCTGCTGGCCGACCCCTTCAAAGTTGAGTTCCACTCCTTACCGGAATATCGAATGAAGCACCTAAGGCACAGGTGGGCACGGTTTTGATCCCCCTCCAATCCGCCGAGGGTCAGAGGCAACGGCAGGGACGCCATCAGGGATGATGGCGTAGCCGCAGTTGGCACAGGGATGTGCCGTCTGCGGCGTCCCGCTCGACGTTGGCTCTGGCCCGAGGGGACTGGCGAAGCCAGCGGATTGGCGGGGGTGGCCTTTCTTTTGGTTCATCGCGGCTTTCCGGGGAAGGCCGCCTTGATTTTCAGAAAAAAGTATTCTGAGTCCCTAAATCCA
>NZ_JAPDBQ010000356.1:0-578 GCF_027705325.1 Aeromonas sp. QDB18 | reverse complement strand
CCCGGCTGTGTCCAAGCCTGAAAAACGCTTGAACACAGCCAGAATTGCGGCCTGTAGCTCATTTGCGCCGGAAAAATCACTCCGGTGACAATTGGGTCAGAGGTTGCTAGTCTGGGGGGGTAAACTAGCAGTACGTTTTTTTCAGGTATCGCACAACCTGGACGCCTCGGGCCCGAAATGCTCTGAAAATCCTGATGACCTAGCTGCTAATTGGTCGGCCTTAAGTGGCACGTTCTGCCCCGAACCCCTCGGGTTCACAGCCCCCATCCGGCTCAAAATGCGATGCGTAACGTGGTGTTAGTCAAACCCTCTCTGGCGACACAGAGCAATTGGCAAGTCGGCGCAAGCCGCGACGTTCCGAACGAACGTTGGTTGTTCTTACAACTCGCCGAGATCCCCCGATGGCCCAGCCATTCAACCGCCTCACCCCCCATACCGCTCAGATCCTGGCCCTGAAAGGAGCCGGAGCCAGCATCGCCGAAATTCAACGTTGGCTGCGTGCCAGGCGGATCCGCGTGGATGAGTCCACCATCCGGCGTTTCTGGTCTCGCGTACACACCCAAGCCCCCCAGTCCCTG
>NZ_JAPDBQ010000355.1:0-579 GCF_027705325.1 Aeromonas sp. QDB18 | reverse complement strand
CCGATGTGGAGCGGGTGATGTCACTTTGTAGCCGAGATTGGATAAAACTGACCTAATGTTTAATCCGATTGGTATAAGTCTGGATAATGCTCAAAATCCAGTCAATTACATCGATAAACATTGCTATTCAGCCAGTATCACTGCCTTTCAAACGGCTCAATCTCTCTTTTTCACCTGGTTGAGCGTCAAATATCTCCGGCTCAAACGCTATTCCCTTCCTTGATAATCACTATCGCCGGAAACGGGAGTGACAAGTACTTCAGGATCCATAGACTGTTTCTTTCATGTACAAGGAGCTGTGTATGTTGGGGATCCACGATCTGGCGCTGTTTATCGTTTCTGGCCTGTTGTTGAACATGATGCCTGGGCCTGACTCCCTGCTCATCATGCTGCGCAGCGGCTCCCAGGGATGGCGTGCAGGGTCCATGGCGGCATTGGGTATCGGGACAGGTACCATGGTGCATGTGTTGGCGGCAGCTCTGGGACTGTCTGCCCTGTTGAGTTGCATATTCCGGCCGATCATGAACACCAATTCCGATTCAACGTGAACACCATTTCCGGACCAATGTGAACGCTCAT
>NZ_JAPDBQ010000354.1:0-595 GCF_027705325.1 Aeromonas sp. QDB18 | reverse complement strand
AACTGGGCATTCAAGAATGCCGCTTGTTCGTCGGTCGGATAAATGCGTACTTTCGTTGCTCTTCTCAAAGTCACCGCTCGCTACTAGGATACCCATACAGTATGACTTTTAACGGAGTATTGCAAGTGAGTGTGCATCATGATGATTTGACTAGGTATCTGCGGAGGCGTCACTCCGTCAGCAAGCTAGTTGTGCATTTAATCTTCACCACGAAGTACCGCCGCAAACTGCTTGATGGCACCATGATCGAGCAGATGCGCGGCGCATTTTTATCTGCGGCAGAGAAGTTGGAGATCGACATTCTGGAGATGGATGGCGAAGCCGATCACGTTCATCTGCTCGTAGCCTATCCACCGAAGTTGGCCGTCAGTGTGTTGGTCAATAATTTGAAGTCGATCAGTAGCCGCCAGATCCGCATATTGAATACGCACCTACGAAAGCAAAGTAATAGCGGGCTCCTGTGGTCGCGCTCTTACTTTGCTTGCAGTGCTGGCGGGGCCACTATCGAAACGCTCAAGGCGTATGTGGCCTCGCAGAACACACCAGATTAGCTCCCCTTATATCCCCGCCCGATTGGGCGAGGGTTTACGGGGCA
>NZ_JAPDBQ010000353.1:0-611 GCF_027705325.1 Aeromonas sp. QDB18 | reverse complement strand
CCGTGTATACCAGCCCCTTGCGTTCCGGGATGAGCCAGTGACGGTCGGTGTCTTCGGCCTGAATACGCAGCAACAGGTCGGCACCGAAGAAGCCTTTATCCAGCAGGGTCACTGACTTGTCCGGCAATGAGTGAATGAACTCGCTGGCCAGGGGGATTTCCCCTTTGCGGTACGGGCTGATGGCCGCGTTGGCAATGACATGCGAGCGGACATTCATGAGCGTGACCAACCGCAGCATCGGGTAGGGTGTCTGCCGGTTGGTTGAGGTGTTACCCGAGCCGAAATGTGCTCTGAGTTCAGGCATATCCTGGGTTCGGAACAGGGCCCCATCGATGGCAAAGACCTGTAAACCGTGCCAATGGTCTTCAGGATAACGTTCCCGCCCCCACACATCGGCGCACTGTTTGAACAGCCACTCGAGCGGCTGTTTGCCGAGTCGCTGACGGGCCTGAGACAGGGCACTGTCCGCGAGCAAGGCATCATTGGCCAACCCTTCTGCACAGATGTTGAGGCGCCGAGCGACCTCGGAGATGGGCTCATTGCGGAAAAAGGCCATCCCCACGACGAGCCACAAGACCATATCAGAAGGTAAGCGGCGTCGGCGGATAGTG
>NZ_JAPDBQ010000352.1:0-632 GCF_027705325.1 Aeromonas sp. QDB18 | reverse complement strand
AAGCAAGCAGGAAAGTGGGATCAAGAGACGATCGTCTCATTTTTCCTGTGTCAATACTGTTCCGGTGAATACTTACTCCTTGTTGGCGTCATAGAGGATGCGCCCTTCGCCCAGGCTCGCCGCCCGATCCAGTTGCCTGAGAACCTTGGGGATCAGCGCCGCGTCCACTCCTCGCCCCACCAGCCAAGCGGTCAGCAGTTCCGGCTCGACATTACGGTTGTTCTCCCGTGTATGCCAATCCCCCAGATAGCGATAGCCCAGCTCCGCTTGAAATAACTTGATGACGCGGTTCTGGGTTGCCCGCTCCCGTTGGCCGACTGAAATCATGCTCTCTATCCCTGTTATTCTCTCAAGCCGCCGCGACAACCGCGCAGCCGCTCTTATTTGTTACACCCACTTCGTTACACCAATCCCTGCTGCAAACGGGTCAAGGCGATCTGCAGACTGCGATCGTCAAACAGCCGCGCCTTGCGCTCACCCCACGGGGTTCCCGCTGGCCAGCGATGCAACCCCTCTCGCAGCGCGCTCACCGTCGGCGCACAGCCCTCTTCGGCTATCAACCAATCGACCGTGGCCAATAACTCCATGCCATAGGGCGACTCAAAACCATCGATTAACGCGGTCGTCTGCTC
>NZ_JAPDBQ010000351.1:0-643 GCF_027705325.1 Aeromonas sp. QDB18 | reverse complement strand
GTCATGACGGGCCAGCCTTATCCTGACGTATTCAACCTGACCTCGGCTTAGTCAAGCCGGGGCCGGTGAACGGTTACATTACTAAAGGTATTACTCAGTATTTGGAAAAAATAGGTCGTCAGTTTACCATTATGGCACCGACCGGTAAGGCTGCTAAGGTTGTCTCAGATAAAACCATGCAATCTGCCTGTACAATACATCGTGCCATCTATAATTACGATAACGTTAAAGAATACAAAATTGATGGCGTTGATGGCTCTGAAACGTACCGCTGCTATGCGGATTTAAAAGCGAACATAGATACAGCAGAAGCGGTTTACATCATTGATGAAGCCTCCATGCTATCTGATAGATATTCAGATGGTGAGTTTTTCCGTTTTGGTTCCGGATTCTTATTAAAGGATTTACTCAAGTTTATCAATATCGATCATAACGATCACAATAAAAAGATTATTTTTATAGGTGATAATGCGCAGCTACCACCTGTAGGTATGAATACCTCACCTGCGCTTGATCCCTCATATCTGAATGAAAACTACCAGTTAGAGGTCAGGTCGGGTTATTTAACCCAGGGCGGGAGCATACTTTGTTGGTTATTTAACCAAAGAATAGTTGTGCCCGATAATTGTCATCCCAGCTTGCT
>NZ_JAPDBQ010000350.1:0-653 GCF_027705325.1 Aeromonas sp. QDB18 | reverse complement strand
GCAGGGAGGTAAATACCAAGATGTGTTTGCATGAGGCGCTAGGGCACCCGATGCAACACGTAATTGGGACATAGCCTTTTTTTTGCCTGCCAGATGGGGGCTTCCCGGATGAGCCCCTTTGCCTGACACTGGCGCGTCGCTCATGGAATCGAGCGATACAACGAAGAGGGAATGTCAGTGCGTGTGAAAGGGTTGTTTCTGTGGGCCGCCCTAGCCCTGCTCGGGGGCTGTGCCAGCCCCACCGCCAAGCTGAATCAGCCTCCGGTGGATGTCACCTGGGAAACGCTGCCCGAATACTGGGTGCTGGTGGGGGATGCCATCAGTTTTAACCCGGTCGGGGGGCTGCCGGCGAAGAGGCCGGTCAAGGGGTATGTGACCCTTCGCTACCTCATCGATTCCAATGGCACGCTGTTCAGCCCAGAGGTACTGGAGTCCCAGCCTCCCGGCGTGCTGGATCTCATCGCCATCTCCGGGCTGGCGCAGCTGCGCTACCGGCCATCGGAGCAGAATCAGCAAGCCATTCCGGCTCGGGTTGTGGCCCGATTTGAAGTGGAAGTGAAATGACAAACACCCCGGCCAGGCCGCAATGCTGTTCACTTAAGAGAATTTGAGTTCCAGTCCACGTAGTATCAGGACAAAAAAGCGAGGGAGGC
>NZ_JAPDBQ010000349.1:0-654 GCF_027705325.1 Aeromonas sp. QDB18 | reverse complement strand
ACCAGCAGATCATTTTGGAGGTATTGGGTGAGCGCTATCGGCAAATTTATTCCTAAATCAGGTGCGGAATGTCGGTTCAAACACTCAAGTGCAGGTTTCCCGGACAGAGGGACCGAGACACCGCACCTTCCCGCAGCGCGCCCTCCCCCATCGATGCAGACAACCGTCACGCCTCACCGACAAGCCCCTGCCCTGGATACCCGTATTCGCCGACATGAGGCCCTGTTCGCCCACGACTGCGAACCATTGTCTTGCCCACTGACAGACCCCCGTTAAACAATCGATGCATCGAACAAATAATTCAGAATAGGAATACGTTTTATTTATCACCGCATATAAAAAGGGCGCATCATCTTGTATTAAGCCTGTTTTTTGTATGGAAAAGCCCGAATCAAATGACAGGGGTGCATTACACTCAAAACGACGCTTCATACCCAGAAAGTGTGAAGGGTTCGTCAACGAAGAGATGTCGGATGATTCTATTTTCTTGGCTGGGGTGTACTTATGTTCGACTCGAAACTTAAAAAAGAGCTGGCAGCAGAACGAGAGAGCCTTGAAAAGCGAGGCACTGGATCATGCCCTGACTCTTATACACAAATAGCGGTCTGAACGGAACTTTTCCCGTTTTCCAGGATCTGATCTTCCATGTGACTC
>NZ_JAPDBQ010000348.1:0-656 GCF_027705325.1 Aeromonas sp. QDB18 | reverse complement strand
GCTGGACGCCAAGGGCCTGACGGTCGATGAATCTACCGTCTGGCAATTCCTCAAAAAACAGCAGGGAAAATATGGCCTCATTTAGAGCCCCATCAGCCCAAGCGGCTTGGGTAATGCAGCAGGTGCAGGGCCGAGAAATCAAAAGCGTTGGCTCCGTTAGAGACTATGAACAGGGCCTAACCCGAGTGGCCGAGTGGCAACAGGCCGAGCATCCGCGCCTGGCGCAGGGATTGCGCGGCATGACCCAAGAGTTGGCCATCGCGTACCTGGAGCAGCGGGCCGAGCAGGTCAGTCAATCGACGCTCAATCAGGAGCGGCAGGCGCTCCAGGTGATGATGCAGCTCGTGACGCACAAACTCGCACCGGACGCACGCCTGCCTGTGGTGCAATCGGAGAAGCAGATCGTCGAGCAATCGAGGGCCTACACCCAGGAACAGATCGCCCTGGTAGTGGGTGCCCAAAACGAGCGAAACGGATTGGCCACGGAGATCGCCCATGCCGCAGGGCTGCGGGCATCGGAGCTGCTGACACTGCAACGGATCGAGGAACGCGCCCCCAGTGATCGGCCCGCCAGGGAGGAAAAATTCACCGGCAGAGCGCCTGGCGAGCGCTACACCGTCCATGGCAAAGGCGGCCTGATCCGCGAGGTACGGCTG
>NZ_JAPDBQ010000347.1:0-686 GCF_027705325.1 Aeromonas sp. QDB18 | reverse complement strand
CCTGTGTCGGTTTGGGGTACGATGACTTGTAATCTGAAGCTTAGAGGCTTTTCCTGGAAGCAGGGCATCAATGGCTTCCGCACCGTGGTGCGTTCGTCTCGTGTCTCAGTGTTGTGTCTCCGGATTTGCCTAGAAACACCACCTACGCACTTTCACCAGGACAACCGTCGCCTGGCCCACCTAGCCTTCTCCGTCCCCCCATCGCAATTACAAGTCGTGCAGGAATATTAACCTGCTTCCCATCGACTACGCCTTTCGGCCTCGCCTTAGGGGTCGACTCACCCTGCCCCGATTAACGTTGGACAGGAACCCTTGGTCTTCCGGCGAGGAGGCTTTTCACCCCCTTTATCGTTACTTACGTCAGCATTCGCACTTCTGATATCTCCAGCATACCTCTCGATACACCTTCGCAGACTTACAGAACGCTCCCCTACCACTCACGCTTAGCGTGAATCCGCGGCTTCGGTGCCTGGTTTGAGCCCCGTTACATCTTCCGCGCAGGCCGACTCGACTAGTGAGCTATTACGCTTTCTTTAAATGATGGCTGCTTCTAAGCCAACATCCTAGCTGTCTGAGCCTTCCCACATCGTTTCCCACTTAACCAGAACTTTGGGACCTTAGCCGGCGGTCTGGGTTGTTTCCCTCTTCACGACGGACGTTAGCACCCGCCGTGTGTCTCCCGGATA
>NZ_JAPDBQ010000346.1:0-688 GCF_027705325.1 Aeromonas sp. QDB18 | reverse complement strand
GGCAGAGAAAATCCAAGCAAAACAACACGTTAGACGGTATTATTAATTCGCTTGCCGCTTAAGGTTCTGTACATGATGGCGAACAACGGCTGAACCGATAAAGCCGGCACCACCAGTCACAAGGATCTTCATTGAAAGGTTCCCGATTTCAAGATAACGAAATGACAAGACATTGTTTGACGCTTGCGTAGAAGATTTTCACGGTAGGTTTGCGAAGCGCCTACACTGATGACTAAATCGTCTAGCACACAGATATATCACTGAAACTAAGCTTGGTTAATTTTTCTGCATAATTTCTAGCTATACGACTTGTAAATAATTCTTATTTGATAAATTTGGTGAGGAGGGTAATTATGAAAAAAATGACATAGTCAACAAAGTGAAACGCTACCGCCCTTGAGTTACAGCTCCCAATATGCTGATTTTAACCTTCTTGTCCGTGCTGTTGGCCATCAGATCCTCCAGCTTCTTGTTTTGATTGATGTTTAACAATTCTTAAGCATTCCATTACCTTACTAGGCTGTCCGGAACCTACATTGCTCACATCTTGGGCTTTTTGCGCCCTAAACCCGATCGCGGGTCAGATTCTATCTTGTTTAACCCAAGGGTGAATCATGTACAGGATCTTTAGCAGCAACCAATTGAAATAGATATAAAAATGGCTTCGATTGTGATCTGATTTTATCGC
>NZ_JAPDBQ010000345.1:0-688 GCF_027705325.1 Aeromonas sp. QDB18 | reverse complement strand
GTAACTGTTCACCCAGATGGCATTGACAGGAAAAAGTGAGACGATCATCCCTTGATCCACTGTTGCCCCTTGCCTGATCCCGCCAGCTTGGCACCATCACGTCATGAGCAAACCCATTACGCCACCACCCGGCCTGCCGCTGACCCTCGAGCAAGCCAACGAGCTGATTTACAAGCTGATGGCGCGCATCGCCGAGCTTGAAGACCGCCTCAACCAAAACAGCAATAACTCCTCCAAGCCCCCCTCCACTGATGGCTCGGGGACCCCGCCTGCGCGCAAGCGCCCCGCTTCCGGCAAGGCTCGTGGTGCCCAGCCTGGCCACAAGGGGCAGCGGCGTGAACGTCATCCTGAGGACGACCGACTGACGGCAATACCACACTATCCTGCCCGGCAGTGCGCCTGCTGTGGTGAGCAGGTGGTGTCCCATGACAAGCCCTACCGGGTTCATCAGGTGTTTGACCTGCCCGAGGTCAGCTATGTGGTGACAGAGCATCAGCTGTATCGGGGCACCTGCCGTGGGTGCGTCACCACCAGTGAAGCAGCCCTGCCCGATACGGTGAGCCACAGCCAGATGGGGGCTAATCTGCTGAGCTATATCGCTTTGCAGAGTGGTCAGTTCCACCAGAGCATCAGCAAGATACAGCAGCAGCTCAAGCAGCACTTCGGTTTGAGCTTTAGCCGAGGCGCC
>NZ_JAPDBQ010000344.1:0-689 GCF_027705325.1 Aeromonas sp. QDB18 | reverse complement strand
CGATTGGATCGGACATACTGAGTACAGTGAAACCAGAATAGAGCAATTAGATCACATCTTTAATCTGATTGGTATTAGGCGGTTGCGCATCCAATGGTGGTGCAGAGCAGGCAGCGGCGGACAACAGCGACTTCGGCGGCAAGTCCATCTACCTGCGTGGTGAGATGAACGACTGGATGGCCACCGACGAAAGCAAGGTCGTCAAGGTTGCCGACAAGCTTTACATGGCCAAGGGGACGCTCAAGAAAGAGTGGGCTCCTTACAAGTTCAAGTTTGCCGACTCCGGCTGGAGTTGTGGCACCAACTTCGGTTACAAGAGCCCGAGCGATGGCGTTGCCGTGCTCGGCGGGGAACCTGTACCGGTCAACCCGTGCTCCAAGTATGAGGACATGAAGTTCTCGCCCGAGGCGGATGGTGTCTATGAGTTCTATCTGAATATGGCGGGTGAGACACCGAGCGTATACGTCAAGAAACCCTGAGATAGTCTCTCGCTTTAAATCTCTCGGAAATTGAACTGGTTAAATGCCCTGGCCCAGAAATCTGCTGGCCGGGGCATTTTTTTAGGATAGAATCGGCGCCCTCATGACGGATAAATCACAATATATTGTGTTTTAATACCAATCGGATTAAACATTAGGTCAGCTTTATCCAATCTCGGCTACAAAGTGACATCACCCGCTCCACATCGG
>NZ_JAPDBQ010000343.1:0-700 GCF_027705325.1 Aeromonas sp. QDB18 | reverse complement strand
ACCAGCGGGGCTGACGCCCCGGCGAAATTCCCCTCCCACCTACGTCGGAGGGAGTCCCCTTTCGCATTTAAGATGGGGTTTTCAGTTGCCAGCTTGGGCTGGTGACGCTACCCAGGTTGAGCCACTGGCGCTACGCAAGATCATGCAGGAACTCGGGCGCAACATGCAGGCTATTACCGGTGCGATTTCGCAGGAGGAATGGGTTCAGGTCGTTCAGCTCGCCCCAAAAGTTGCTGCACACCCCGAGCCACCGCTTACTGAAAAAATGCGCATCCTTGCTTACCTCGGCGCTGATGCGACCAAGTTCAGAAACTTTGACGCGCAGACTCACGAGGCGGCGCTGGCCATGAAGCTGGCTGCTGCGAGCAGCGACGGCAAGGCGGTGATCCAATCATTCGCCCACGTGCAGGAAAGCTGCTTGGGCTGCCACCAAGCTTTCCGTAAACCTTTCGTGGAGCATTTTTATGGAGCACGCTAAAACATGCCAGCGCCCCATCAGCCTCGAACGACGGCTTGCGGCAACTTACCTGGTAGCTGGTCTGATCACCGCCGGTCTGGCCGGCTGCGCCGCTGGCCCTGATTTTAAGCGTCCCACCGCACCCGATGTGGCTCGCTACACTGCAATCATGTACAGGATCTTTAGCTACAACCAATTGAAATAGATAGAAAAAAGGCTTCGTTTGTGATCTGATTTAATCGC
>NZ_JAPDBQ010000342.1:0-727 GCF_027705325.1 Aeromonas sp. QDB18 | reverse complement strand
GCATATGGATTTAGGGACTCAGAATACTTTTTTCTGAAAATCAAGGCGGCCTTCCCCGGAAAGCCGCGATGAACCTCATTTTTAGCCCTGATACTACGTGGACTGGAACTCAAATTCTCTTAAGTGAACAGCATTGCGGGTTGGGGCTGCTGTTGGTTTCCGGGTCGCCGCAGCGCCCCTCGCTGCTGAAGTCATAGGCGGTCTGGGTGGCGCCAGCGGCACTCACCGACACCTTGTTGCAGGTGACGATGGCCTGGCAGCCAATCAGTCCTGCATCGGTGAAACTGAGACTGGTGCTGGCGGCGCATTGCTGCCCTTGCCACTGGCCATTGGGATAGAGTCGATAGAGGGCAATTTCCAGCCCGCTCTGGGCTGCCATCAGGGCACGCACGCCGCGTACCTCCACCGTATGCTTCTCGCTGCTGTCCACCAGGAAACGCCCCATGGCCGCCGCCAGCAGGGCCATGATGACGATGACGAAGAGGGCGATCAGGATGGCGCTGCCCCGCTGGGACCTCACCATGGAGGGAGTGTCAGGGCACATTGAGGGTCTCCAGCTTGTGGTGGAAGACGACGTGCTCGTCGCGCTGCTCGAACTCCAGTCGCAGTCCCACCTCGCTCTGGTTGAAGGCGGCTGGTTCCCGATAGAAGTAATACCAATCAGATTAAAGATGTGATCTAATTGCTCTATTCTGGTTTCACTGTACTCAGTATGTCCGATCCAATC
>NZ_JAPDBQ010000341.1:0-731 GCF_027705325.1 Aeromonas sp. QDB18 | reverse complement strand
TCGGCTAGGTGCGGACGTAGGGTATGCAGGGTTGATCACCAAAAACCCGTTACACGACGATTGGCTAACGATATGGCACCATTCGGAGGCGTTCCCCCTCGATTATCTCGCCGAGTTTTGTCCCGATGCCGATTTAGCGGCCTACAGCCGCCGTAGTCGCAACGAGGCCAGCGGGTTAGGGCGTAACGTTACCCTGTTCGATGAGGTGCGAGAATGGGCCTACAGCGCCGTTAGAGCATACTGGCGGCCTAACGGGTATGAGGCTTGGGCGGATGCCGTCCGCGCTGCCTGTGATGACGTTAACGGCGGGTTTGCGCTGGAATGTGGCGGCCCGTTGCCCATTTCTGAGATCAAGGCCACGGCCAAGAGCATTGCTAGGTGGGTATGGCAGCGGTTCACGCCGTCCGAGTTCCGAGCCATCCAAGCAAAGCGCGGGGCCAAGGGTGGCAAGATTGGCAGCGGCTCGAATGGCGGCAAGGTATCCAAGGGCGGCGGTAGGCCAAGCAAAGCGGTAGAGCTATTACCGGAGGTGATCAGGCTAAAAGCCATGGGCT
This sequence comes from Aeromonas sp. QDB18, assembly GCF_027705325.1. Lineage (NCBI taxonomy): Bacteria > Pseudomonadati > Pseudomonadota > Gammaproteobacteria > Aeromonadales > Aeromonadaceae > Aeromonas > Aeromonas sp. QDB18. The sequence continues at coordinate 177 of NZ_JAPDBQ010000341.1, read as the reverse complement.
ATAGCAACCGCGATATTGCCCAAGATTTGGGGATTGGTTCGGCCAGTGTTAGCCGCTACCTCTCCAAAATCTCGCCAGAGTGATCCAAAACAACAAGCCTTATCAGATAACAGCGCCCGAAGGGCGTTTGTTTCTGATATGGCTTGTCCTGAGAAAGAGGATCTTGGCGAGGTGGGC
>NZ_JAPDBQ010000340.1:0-761 GCF_027705325.1 Aeromonas sp. QDB18 | reverse complement strand
CCCCTATTTGCTGGATGTGCAAAGCGACATCATTGGCGAGCTGGCCACCAGGATGGTGATCCCACTGTTCCCGCTGGTAGCCTTCACTGGACGGCCAGCGCAGCGGCTGAATCCGGTGATCATCGTTGAGGGTGATAAGTATTTGGTGATGACGCAGGACATGGCAGCGGTGAGGCTGGCGCAGCTTGGGGATGAAGTCACTGGTGTGCAGGAGTCGCGTCAGCTCATCAAGGACGCGATAGATTTCTTGTTTGATGGTGTGTAACGTATTGCCCAGAAAGGACAAACCCCGAATCTCTTTCATCAACTTGGCGGAAGACGGAACGAGAGTTCGGGGCTAGGTACGCAACCTATGGGAAAAGTCTAACACATGGTTATTTATAGACAACCAACTCCCCCCTCATTCCACCTATCTTGTGTGGAAGAGTGTGGAGTTTGCACCGCCAATTTGTGCGGTGATCGATGGTAAAATCGGCCTCTTACGCCTCATTTGTTGAACGTCTGCCACATCGCCCCTATTGCACCGATGACCCCGCCCAAGGGCTGCTGATCCGTCCGCAGGCCACGGCGCTGGCTTATCGCCATATCCAACACAACCCGCCGCCCCATGTAAGCACGTTGATTTTTGACATAGACAGGCCGGACGGTTACCACGCATGGGATGATGCCGGACTCCCCGCGCCGAATTGGGTTTGTGTCAACTTGAAGAACGGTCATGCCCATTATGGCTATCTGCTTGCCACCCCTGTGGCACGAACCAG
>NZ_JAPDBQ010000339.1:0-764 GCF_027705325.1 Aeromonas sp. QDB18 | reverse complement strand
TAAGCTGCAACTGGTGCGTGGTTATAGTCGTGATCACCGGCCAGAGCTGAATCAAGTGATCCTTGAGCTCATCTGTGAAAATCAGGCCGGCCTACCTGTCTATATGCAGGCCCTGAGCGGCAATAGTAATGACACCAAAGCCTTTGCCCAGACCGTTCGTCGCCATTTGAGCAGTCTCAAGGCCGCGCAGGAGTGCCGTTATCTGGTCGGCGATGCCGCACTGTACTGCGCCGATACCTTGCAATTACTGGCGCAACAGCAGCAACTATTTGTGACCCGGGTGCCCGTCACTCTCAATGAGGCAAAGCAGGCCGTGGCAACCATAGGTGCACAACCGCTGACCGCTCTGGGCAATGGCTATCATGGCCGTTGGCAACACGCGAATTATGCCGGGGTCGCGCAACGTTGGTTGCTGGTGCGCAGCGAACAAGCCAGCCACCGCGAGCAGCAGACATTGGCCAAAAACCTGCTCAAAGACAGTACCCGCGAGCTCAAAGCCTTCGCCAAATTGTGTGCCCGACGCTTTGCTTGTGAGGCGGATGCCCAAGCTGAGTTGAGCTGTTTTACCGCCAGCTTGATGCTGCTGCAACTGGATGCCGAAGTGGTAGGTGAACCCGTTTATACAGGACGTGGCAGACCCAAGCGTGGCGAAGAGCCAATTGGCCATCAGTTTCAAATCACTGGGTTGGCGGCAACTAGCCTGGCTTGCGTTGAAGAGGCCCGCAACCAGACCGGGGTGTTCATCCTGGCGACCAATGACCACA
>NZ_JAPDBQ010000338.1:0-801 GCF_027705325.1 Aeromonas sp. QDB18 | reverse complement strand
AGGTACCGTAACCACCCCAGATGGTCCAGCCGTGTACATGGTTCAAACACGCCAGGCATTCGAGCGAACACGCAGTGTTGCCTAACCCTTCCATCGAGGGGGACGTCCAAGGGCTGGCGCCCTTGGCCGCCCCTCATGTCAAACGTTGGGCGTCTTTTCAGTAGTGGTACTTGAGTTGAACGATCCAAAGGGCATCATCCGCCACTTTGTAAACCATTCGGTGCTCATCCGTAATTCGACGAGACCAATAACCGGCCAAAGCATGTTTTAATGGCTCTGGCTTGCCCACTCCAGAGAAAGGCTCTCGGGTGGTTTCTTTAATTAGCTTGTTAATTCGATCAACCATGCGGCGGTCTTGTTTTTGCCAGAACAGATAATCTTCCCATGCATCATCGGAAAAAATTAATCTCATTCGGCCAACTCCCGCGCCTGTCCTCGGCCCGCTTCAAGTTGCTCGATCGACTTGAAAAGCCGCTTGGCGTTGGCGGGGCTGCGCAGCAGATACGCAGTTTCTTCCAGCGCCTGGAAATCTTCCAGCGAGAGAATCACAACCGATTGGTCGCCGTTACGTGTGATGATCACCGGCTCATGATCGTTGCAAACACGATCCATGGTTCCAGCCAGGTTGGCGCGGGCGTGTGTGTAAGTGATAGCGTCCATAACATCCTCCGTACATGTACAGAAAATTGTACAACAAGAGCAACTCGAAGGCGAGGCAAAAAAACGCCCAACCCTTCAATCAAGTCGGGACGGCCAAAAGCAAGCTTTTGGCTCCCCTCGCTGGCGCTCGGCGCCCCTTAT
>NZ_JAPDBQ010000337.1:0-804 GCF_027705325.1 Aeromonas sp. QDB18 | reverse complement strand
AGCAAGGCCAGCAAACTAGCCCAGATCAAGCCTTCCGCTATCGCTTTTTGTCGTGTCGCGAACGCCTTCAACCGGTTATGTGATTTCAGCTCTTTGAACAACAGTTCGATCTGCCAACGGCAACGATACAATGCCATCACCTTCTCGGCTGGCCATCGCTCACGCGGAAGATTGGTCATCCATATACAGAACCGTTTTTCCTCTGCAAACCAACGTCTTATGAGTCGATATTTATACTTTCCCGAACTCACATCCAGATCCAGAACCTCGGCTCTGCAGCTTCTCCGATCGATATCCTTGAGCTTTTTTCCGAGTAACTTGGGCATTTCCCTGCCGTCCTGTCGGTAAGCTGCCTGTACTTTGGGATTGAGATTTTGACTCCCTCTGACCAGATAGCTTCCTTTGGCTTTGGTCACATCAGCAAAGTACTCGCGGCTGATGTAACCGGCATCCGCCAATAACAGTTTGTTATTTAACGAATTTGCGGCCGGAAGATGCTTGCGCTCCGATTCGGTATCCGCCGTGATACTCATCGATATCGGCGACTGGTCCAGCAAGGACATGGTCATATGACACTCTACCGCAGCGGGGCTGTGCTTATTGAATCGGCCCGGGAAATGTTCTGCCAATTGCGGATGTAACGCGAATGACGACCCGTCCTGCAGCAGTACCTGCTCAAAGCCTGCCAGTCCGTGGGCGTCCGGTAGACACTCCTTGAGGCGTAAGGCGATGGCTCGTTCAACCAGTGCGCGCATGAACAAGGGAAAACCCTGCTTGCGTAACTGGTTGTGAAAGGGTTTATAC
>NZ_JAPDBQ010000336.1:0-805 GCF_027705325.1 Aeromonas sp. QDB18 | reverse complement strand
TATAGGGAGCGAATTCGTTCTGGCAACCCCTCCTCTGCAATAAAATTGCAAAAATCGGCACTTTTTTAGTTATTCATATCCAAACACAGCTTTTATACAAACTTATCCACAGAAACCGGTGTCATCTTGCTAGAATGGCCGAAAACAAGGAGGCCAAGATGGACTTGCGACTGAGACCTTACAAGGGAAAATGCCCGCAACTGGGCAAACGGGTATATGTGGATCCCTGTGCCACCCTGGTGGGGGATATCCAGCTGGGTGACGATGCCAGCATCTGGCCCATGGTGGCCGCCAGAGGGGACGTCAACCATATCCGCATCGGTGCCCGCAGCAATATCCAGGACGGTACAGTGCTGCACCTGACCCGCAAGAGTGCTGGCAATCCTGGCGGCTATCCGCTGCTTATCGGCGAGGATGTCACGGTCGGACACAAGGCGATGCTGCACGGTTGCACCATAGGCGACCGGGTACTGGTCGGCATGGGTGCCATCCTGCTGGATGGGGTGATCGTTGAAGACGATGTGATGATCGGGGCGGGCAGCCTGGTGCCGCCAGGCAAGCGGCTCGAGGCCGGCTTTCTTTATATGGGCAATCCCGTCAAGCAGGCCCGCCCTCTCAAGCCGGCCGAGATCGCCTTCCTGAAGACCTCGGCCGACAATTATGTGCTGCTCAAGGATGAATACCTGCAAGAGGCCTGACCCTGCAGCCACAAACAGGAAGCCCGGCATGATGCCGCAATGCTGTTCAGATAAGCACATTTTTGACTAATTATTCATAAATGCGACTTGAGTTGGGGGAGCAAGGC
>NZ_JAPDBQ010000335.1:0-830 GCF_027705325.1 Aeromonas sp. QDB18 | reverse complement strand
ACTGTGCTCGGTGATTGATCCGGGAGATCAGATCACCACTTGGCTAGATAGTTCCCCGATTTGTGCAACAAGGCCACGCTGCCCCCAATATCGAGGCGGCGATGTGCTTGGCCTGGATGACGCAATCGCTGTTGCCTTCCAGGCCGGCGCGGACAATCGCGCCTTCCAGCAGGAAGACTAGATGCCGCGCAAGCTGCGCGGTGCGCTCGCCATCACCCGGCATCAGTTCGGCAAGGTGCTTGTTCAACAGGGTTTCGACTTCTTCCTTGTGGGCGCGCACAGCTTTGCGGCCAGCGTCCCCGGCGGGGAACTCGGCGGCTGCATTCAACAGCCCGCAGCCGCGAAACCCGCGCTCATAGGCATGTTCGGCGTGATCGGCGTATGCCTCGAACACCGACAGGACCCGCTCGGCCGGCCCCTTGGCTTGGCGCACGCGGACCTCGTAGAGCGAGAGCCATTCGGCGTGCCGGATTTGCAGATATTGCGCTACCAGCTCGGCCTTGGAGGCGAAGTTGTTGTAGAGGCTTTTCTTTGCCACGCCAGCTTTCTTGACGATGGCGTCGATGCCGGTGGCCGCGATGCCATCGTTATAGAACAGGATGGCAGCGGCATTCAGCAGCCGGTCGTGGGCGCTCTCTTTCCTGTTTGAGGTAGCAAGGGACATCTGGGTTTTCCGTCATAAATAGGTAGCCTATTCTACCTACTTATGACGGAAAGGCAACGATGATGCACAACGGCGGAAACTGCTCCAAAGTAACCGTTCACCGGGACGGTGTTGACAGCACCAACTCCTCCGGGAACGGGTAGTCGGTTTTCTCGATGCAGGACCT
>NZ_JAPDBQ010000334.1:0-830 GCF_027705325.1 Aeromonas sp. QDB18 | reverse complement strand
GTAACCGTTCACCGGGACGGTGTTGACAGCACCAACTCCTCCGGGAACGGGTAGTCGGTTTTCTCGATGCAGGACCTGACAACTGCCCTCAGCCACTCCTGCGGGCAGCGGCCCAATCGCTTGGCCGTCTCCACCAACGATAGGATACGCTGCCTGAACTGCTCGCCTCGATGCGACCAGACGCCATAGCTTCCCTTGCGCCACAGCACATAGCCACGCAGCGCCCGCTCCGCTTCATTGTTGGTCAGCGCTATCTCGTCGTTTTCCATAAAACGCCATAGCATCTCATCGTCCTTGAGCAGTAACTGGCAGCGCCCACGGTAGCGCTTGGAACACAGTACACTGCCCCGCTCCAGCTGCCTTCGCCAGCTTTGCCGACATCGCTGCAACCTTCGCTGGTACTGCTCCCGGCTTAAGCAGCCTTGTTCATAGCCATGCCGGGTTCTGAACACCGTGTCAGCCAGCAGTACCAGCCGGGCTCCGATAGGCTGGTTGACGGCGTCGCTACTCTCGGCAATCGCCGCCACGTTGCGCAGCACATGCGCCCAGCACAGTTGGCGCTGGGCGCTGTCGATGAAGCGGTATCCCGCATACTGGTCGGTCACCAGCACCCCATCAAGCTCACTGCCCAGCAACCGCTTCGCTGCCTCCTGACCGCGGCCAAACGCCGTCATGAAGCAGACCGCGACCTTGCTCAGGGCCAGCCACATCCAGCGTCGCTCACCGCCCCGCTGGTGCCGGGTTTCATCGGCATGGATGATGGCGGCAGACTGCACTTGCTGTTTGATGGCTTGGTGGGTCGGGGTGAGCATGGCGCTGACCCGGCCTTG
>NZ_JAPDBQ010000333.1:0-833 GCF_027705325.1 Aeromonas sp. QDB18 | reverse complement strand
CCATGATCTCGCACCTCAGTAACTGTACGTAAGATCAGTATAGCTCGTGGTGACTGCTAATCATGGGTAATCAGGTACGGTATTAACGAATTTGACGTCCTGATTGATAAATATCCGGATCAAGCCAGACCCGGTCAGCTTGATGGTCCCATTATCAATCGTCAGTTGATCGATATAATAATCCCCCTCGCCGAGCTGCAGGGTCGCATTGTTACGCACCGACAGAGTCTTAAGCTGGTACTCACTGCGGCTGGGGAACGTCAGGACGCAATTCTCGGCAGTGATGGAACCATAGCTCGCGAGGGGCACTGTCTGCTGCCCGGATTGGCAAGTCAGCGAGTTGGTGGCACCGATGGATGGGAAGTCATTGTTACCGGATAACTTGAGCCCACGAATGTCAGCGCCCGTCACTTGGCAAACCTGATATCCGCCGGCGCCATTATCACAACGTGGGGTATTGTTCTGGTCCTTGTTAATCGAGCAGAAGTTTAATGACTTGCCTCCAGTCCCATTAATCTTCGGGTTGTTGACCTGGTAAAGCTGGTTACCACTTATTTGATGGCAGTTGTTGTTATTACCGTGGTGGCCTTGGACAACGGCCGGAAATATTTCACCTGTATTAATGATATCAAAAGATGCCCAGACGGCCGGAGCAGTGACAGACAGGGCCAGAGTCATCAGCCAACGAACAATCATGGATTCACTCCATCGAAAGCTTCCGCCACCAGGGTGCGGCTGACGGCAAAGTCCGGGTTGGGGCCAATGCTGTTCAGATAAGCACATTTTTGACTAATTATTCATAAATGCGACTTGAGTTGGGGGAGCAAGGCTGT
>NZ_JAPDBQ010000332.1:0-834 GCF_027705325.1 Aeromonas sp. QDB18 | reverse complement strand
GCGATTAAATCAGATCACAAACGAAGCCTTTTTTCTATCTATTTCAATTGGTTGTAGCTAAAGATCCTGTACATGATAAGCGGCTTCCCATTGCGCTTTTAGCTCCTCACGTCTTGCCTGCAAAAAACTCATAGAAGCCTGAATTCTCGCCCTCGCCTTGAACAGGGGCAGGTCTTGCTTTTTTTTCTCGAGATGTCGTCCCACACTTTCCTGAAAGTGCATCGCCTCTTGACTCAATGCAACCTGCATCTCCTGTCGCCGCAGTTCCGTTTTCCTTTTGTTCAGGCCCGAACGACTGACATCCAGTAACGCACCAATCAACCGACTTGACTTGGCCTGTTGCTGCAGATCGGTAAAGAGAGAGCTCACAGCTTCGCTTTGTGTCAGACGTTCGAGGTAAGCGACACGCTCTTTGACCAAACAGTATTCACTCCAACTACGGCGGAGTTCGACCAGTTTTTTCCAGTGCTTCAGGGTCCAAAACCAGGGGATAACTGAAGCTGCCAGCAGCCCTGCGGCAATGGGATAGTCGTCAGCCTGAGGGAATGCCAACGTGTCACTCGCATGTATACTGGAAACTGTTAATGCCAGCGTTGCGCCTAGCCAGAGCAATAAGCTCATAAACGCCTTCTTCCGCTGCCGCGCATGCTCTGATTCATGGGGTAGCAAAACACTCGATAGCTCAGTCATTGGCAAATACCTCCCATGCCACGTGATATTTCTCTTCCCGATCCGGTTTGAAAACAGGGGCTTTGATTGTAACCGTTCACCGGGAGGATGTTGACAACAACTCTTCCGGGAGCGGGTAGTCTGTTTTCTCTATGCAGGCACTGA
>NZ_JAPDBQ010000331.1:0-840 GCF_027705325.1 Aeromonas sp. QDB18 | reverse complement strand
CTGCAAAGTAAACTGGATGGCTTTCTTGCCGCCAAGGATCTGATGGCGCAGGGGATCAAGATCTGATCAAGAGACAGGTGTTAGACAGTCCACAACCTTGAATCGAGCTGCTTTCAGGACATTGGCCAGTGTCTGCCGTGAAACCCCCATCTCTATTGCCGCCTCTTGCTGCTGCATGCCGAGTAAATCGACCAGTCGCAAGGCTTCAAATTCGTCATCTTTCAAGCGCACCTGCTCCAATTGACTCATGGGCCGAGCATTCGGCTTGAAACAACTATCCGCTGGGCGGCCACAGATGTTACGTGGGATCTTGGGTCTAGCCATGGGGGCTCCTTGTTGGCATATGCTATATATACGCCTTGAATATGGCATATGCAATATTTGATTGCGAAAAGGTTTAAATCTGCCTAACCTGTCACACGAACGGTTACGTCAATCCATGTGATGAAAAATATCTATAAATTTCATGATGTTATTTTTTTCGTCGAAAGGTAGTCATGATGCGGCGATAGCATCAGACCTATCATAATGAAGTTTGAGGAGATTTATGCACTACCACCAGTACTACCCCATTGATGTGGTGAATGGACTTGGGACTCGTTGTTCGCTGTTTGTTTCCGGTTGCGAGCATCAGTGTAAAGGTTGTTACAACCAATCAACGTGGCGGTTGGACTCTGGTCATCTCTTTACCCAAGAAATGAGCGATCGAATCATTACTGATCTCAACGATACCAAAGTTCGAAGAAGAGGGCTCAGCCTCTCCGGGGCCTTGTTGCACAAATCGGGGAACTATCTAGCCAAGTGGTGATCTGATCTCCCGGATCAATCACCGAGCACAGT
>NZ_JAPDBQ010000330.1:0-841 GCF_027705325.1 Aeromonas sp. QDB18 | reverse complement strand
CGGGGTCGTGGCTTCCACTACAGCGATACTGCCATCGAGACGGCACTCATGCTCAAGGGCGTATTCAAGCTCCCACTGCGCGCCCTAGAGGGGTTTATAAACTCGCTGTTTAAGCTGATGCAGGTGCCCCTGACATCACCGGACTACAGCAGCATCAGCAGGCGGGCCAACACGGTGGAGGTCAAGTACCGGTTGCCCAGCCAAGGGGCTGTCGCCCACTTGGTGATTGATGCGACCGGGCTGAAGGTTTATGGCGAAGGTGAGTGGAAAGTCCGAAAGCATGGCAAGGAGAAGCGGCGTGTCTGGCGTAAGCTTCACTTGGCAGTGGATGCCGCCACCCATGCGATTATCGCCGCCGAGGTTAGCCTCGAGACGGTGGCAGACAACGAAGTGTTCCCCAGTTTGCTCAACCCGTTACGACGCAAGATAGAGCAAGTCAGTGCGGATGGGGCTTATGACACGAAAGCCTGTCATGCCCTGCTCAAGAAGAAGGGGGCCAAGGCCACTATCCCACCGAGAAAGAATGCGGCACTGTGGGAAGAGGGGCATCCGCGCAATGAAGCGGTCACTGCCCTCAAGGCGGGAGAGCTGGCGCAGTGGAAGCAGGCCTCTGGCTACCATCAACGCTCTAAAGCCGAGACAGCCATGTACCGAGTCAAGCAGCTCATCGGTGCAAAGCTGAGCCTGAGAAATTACAACGCGCAGGTAGGTGAAGCACTGGCGTGGGTGAAGGCTATCAACAGGATGACGGGGTTAGGTATGCCTGTACGACAACAGGTCAACTGAGCGAAATCGGCGCCTGAGAGACTGCTGTCCTGCTTTGGAATTGTGCAACAAGGCC
>NZ_JAPDBQ010000329.1:0-850 GCF_027705325.1 Aeromonas sp. QDB18 | reverse complement strand
TCAGGGCGGGATTATACTTTTTGCGAGCAATTCGCATCTGTCGTCACGCCAAAAAACATCTCCATTCGAAAATCATCACTCCAGCAAGCGCATTTGATTTTTCGCCGCTTGCTGATTGACTTCGGATGATGCTGCGCCATGTTCAGCGCAATGCGACGAAACAGGGCAAACACCTCTGCTGCCTCCCTGTCACCAATCCGGCTCAGGTCTTCCCGATAGGTCACATCCAGTACCCAGTGCTGTTGGTTCTCGATGTGCCAATGCTGGCGTACTGCCTTGGCGGCTTGCTCCGGCTCTATCGCCAACGAGCTGACGTAGTATTGGGTGTCTAACGTGACCTTGCCTTTTTGACCGCGACTGCGCTCCACGGCGATAAGGCTTGTTATGCCGGGCCAAGCCAGTTTCTGTTCAGCGGGGAGTTCTGCGGTTAACTGAAAGACTGTTCGCTCCTCCTGGCGGCCATGACCCTGCTCTTGCGTGCAGTGTTGCGCCAACCCTTCACCATCGTGCTCCCACCAGGGCTGGAACTGACTACGGATTGCCGCCAGTAAGCCGGGCTGGTTTTCCTTTACCTGAACGACAAAGTCAGCCCCACGGGCGGTCAGTCGCTGCAAGGTTTCTTTCTGACAGTGCAGGGCATCCATGGTCACGATGGCATCTTTAATATCAAGGCAATCAATCAGCTGTCTTACTGTCTCGATTTCCCCGCCTTTGTGTTGAGTGGCCTTCTGGCAGAGCACCAGACCCTCACCGGTATCAAACGCCGTCACCAGATGCAGGCAATTATCGGACCCGTGTTGGTTGACTGCCCCTCGTATGGTCTTGCCATCGATGGCAATGATAGACTGAC
>NZ_JAPDBQ010000328.1:0-875 GCF_027705325.1 Aeromonas sp. QDB18 | reverse complement strand
ATTCAGTTTGTTTATGGCACTGACATACGCCATGACTTCTCCCACTTGGCCATTGTAGTTACGCAGACTGATTCTCCCCGCCAGCAACTGCTTGAACCGATACATCGCCGTTTCCGCCAGCGAGCGACGGTGATACCCCGATATCTTCTTCCAGTGCGCCAGCCCTTCCTTGCGCATCACCAGCACAGCCTCATTTCTTGGATGTCCTTTTTCCCATAGCCCAGCGTTCTTGCGAGGCGGGATACAGGCTGTCGCCCCTTTGCGCGAGATTAGCTGATGGCTGGCTTTGCTGTCATAGGCGCCATCCGCATAAACACGTCCCAGCTTGCGCCGCAGTGGGTTGAGCAAGGTCGGCAACACCTCGGCATCATGGACATTTTCCAGCGAGACTTCCGCCGCCACGATATCGTGGGTCACCGGGTCTACCGCCAGATGCAACTTGCGCCACACTCGCCGCTTCTCGGCGCCGTGTTTTCTGACCTTCCACTCGCCTTCACCAAATACCTTCAGGCCCGTCGAATCGATAACCAAGTCAGTGATGCGCCCCTTAGAGGGCTGTCGATAAGCCACCGCCACCGTGCGTGCTCGCTTGCTGACACAGCTGTAATCGGGGGCACAAAGCGGTACGTTCATCAACTCGAACAGGGAGTCGAGTAGTCCCTGGGTGGCCCGCAGAGTGAGGTTGAAAATCCCCTTGAGCATCAGGAAGGTGCAGATGGTCTGGTCAGTGTATAGTTGGCTGCGGCCCCGCCGCCCATGATGGCCGTGGTGAAACCAGTTGTTCATGGCCTCGGCATCAACCCAGAAGGTGAGTGAACCACGGTTAATCAAAGATTTGTTGTATGTAGGCCAGTTGGTGATGGGGTGAAGCGACG
>NZ_JAPDBQ010000327.1:0-886 GCF_027705325.1 Aeromonas sp. QDB18 | reverse complement strand
GGGAGTCACATGGAAGATCAGATCCTGGAAAACGGGAAAAGTTCCGTTCAGACCGCTATTTGTGTATAAGAGTCAGGGCTAAAGCGTTGATTGATGAACAGGCACTATATGTAAACGGTGACTTTGTTTTTGAATCAGACAGACCTAAAAGTGATGTTATTGAGCCAATTTTAGTTGACTCGATAACTAGAGCTTTAAGGCGTTTCATTTCTCGTTCACTATCTGATATGGAGCCATTTACCGTACATGACTTACGACGTAGTGCTGCAACCAATTGGGCTGAGAGATTAGATGCAGAAGAGAGAGTGATCGAATTATGTTTGAATCATCTCCCACTCAATAAGTTGGTTAGAACCTATCATCGTTCGCGACATGATGATAAGAAAAAAATGCTATGGCAACGCTGGGGCGAATTGGTTGAACTTGAGATAGCAAATGAGCCGCAAAAAAATAATAATCATGGAAATGTTATTGAATTCATCAAAAAAGTAAAATAAAAAGGCGGACTAGTGTCCGCCTTTCTTTATTTTTTCGTATTCTTCTCGAATCAGTCTTGTGACTACCTCATTTTTTCTTCTATCTGTGTTTTCACATACAAAGTCTAGTTTTTTAATAATATCTTCAGATAGAACAATGCTTACCGCCTTTTTGCCATTGTTTTTATCACGATATGCCTTTTGTGACCAAGCTGATTTCATTTTTGCTAGCAATAACTCTCTTCTATCTTCAGAGTCGTTTAGTAAGTCGAAGGTTGTTATTATTCCATTTATGTGATTTTTTGGATGCCCATTTTCGACAAACCATATCGGATCCTGATTACCCATGACCCTCAGCCAGCTTCAAGAGCCGATATGGCATCGGAGGGCTTGCCACGACTGCATGCCCC
>NZ_JAPDBQ010000326.1:0-889 GCF_027705325.1 Aeromonas sp. QDB18 | reverse complement strand
TACGACAACAGGTCAACTGAGCGAAATCGGCGCCTGAGAGACTGCTGTCCTGCTTTGGAATTGTGCAACAAGGCCGCGCACGGGCCATCTCCACGTCACCCGGTGCGTTGCTGCCGTGCTGACCATTCTCGTAATGGCCCATGTGGGTGATGGCAAGAACCAGGTTCGCCTCTTTGTTGTCGCGGATCTGCTTGCCGAGATTGGCGGCTTCCGTGGTCGGATCGCGGAACTCGAGGGTCTGGACGTTGTTGGGATCCACCAGCTGGGCGGTGTCCTCTGTGGTCAGACCCAGCACGGCGACCTTGAGGCCGCTCTCCAGCTTGAACACCTTGTAGGGATCGAAGTAGCGCTTGCCGCTCGTCTTGTCATAGATGTTGGCGGAGATCATCGGGAACTGGGCCCACTGACGCTGTTTCTCGAGGATGGTCAGGGGGTTGTCGAACTCGTGGTTGCCCACCGCCATGGCATCGTAACGGATGCTGTTCATGGCCATGAAGTCCGGCTCTGCATCCTGCAGATCCGACTCTGGCACCCCGGTGTTGACGTCACCGCCGGAGAGCACCAGCACTTCGCTGCCCGCCGCTTTCGCCTCGGCACGCAGCCGCTCGACCAGGGTCTTCTGGGCCGCCATGCCATATTCGCCCTTGTCGTTGTGCCAGAAACGACCGTGGGTATCATTGGTATGCAAAATGGTCAGCTTGCAGACATTTTCGGTGCAGGGGGCGACGCTGTCGTTGCTTGAGGTATTGCAGCCGCTCAATGCGGCAAACACTGCCAGTGCGATACTTCCTTTGACAAATTTATAATTCATTTCCATACCTGATTACCCATGACCCTCAGCCAGCTTCAAGAGCCGATATGGCATCGGAGGGCTTGCCACGACTGCATG
>NZ_JAPDBQ010000325.1:0-889 GCF_027705325.1 Aeromonas sp. QDB18 | reverse complement strand
CAGGGCTGACGCATCAGTGTTTATACTTTGAACAACCCCATACATTCGAACAAATATTGTTCATTCAGACAGCAGAGCCTGCGCTTGTTGGCCATGCTTAGATTACGTGATTTGTTTTGCTTCAGCATGTTCAGTATCCACTGCCTGATGACCGCTAAGTTTTCCCCAGCGAAGCCCGCTCTGGCCTGAAGTTGATCCTCTCCGAACGCAATATCTAAAGTCCAGTGCAGCAGATTTTCTACCGACCAGTGCGCTCGGGTTGCCTTCAGCGCTGAGGTGGCATCCAACGCTCGGCTACTTATATAAAATCTCACGAAATCATAGCCTTTGCCATTTTCAATTCGCTCAGCCTGCACGGCTATGATCGTCTTCGCTTTCCACTGCTGGCAAACTGGCATGCTTTCATCAACCATCAGAACCCAACAACGTCGATGCTCTTTTCGCCCATGTTCTGAGTCAAATTGTTCAGTAAAGCCGTGCCCCGAAACATCGGTTTCATTCTTATCCCAATACGCTTGGAACTGTTCTTTTACTTCAGTATTGAGGCTAGGTTGGTTGTCTTTCACTGCAAGCAGGTAATCACCCGACTTTTTGAGGATGGTGTCGGCGATTTTTACCTGTGTACCCATCGCATCAATACTGACTAAACACCCTTTTAATTCAAGAAGTTGGAGTAGCTCAGGTATTGCCGTGATCTCGTTAGATTTGTCAGCGACTTTTTGCTGGCCAACACACATCCCCAGCTCAGTTGACCAGACATTGACCATATGAACAGCGTTGGCACCTCGCCCTTTAGCGGTAGCACGAAGAGCTTTACCATCAACCGCTAGTTGGCCAACCAGCTTATCATCGCCCATGATGTCGCCGATCCACGCTTGAAAAATGGATT
>NZ_JAPDBQ010000324.1:0-894 GCF_027705325.1 Aeromonas sp. QDB18 | reverse complement strand
CCGTTCCTTTTCCGTTGGCGCTGCGGTGGCGCTCAACGGCAATGATGCTGCGGATTGTCGGCCATTTCTCTGCTAACTCTGGCGGTAATTTTGCTTTTAATTGAAACACATAGCGTTCTTCTTGACGACCATGCCCACTCTCTTTGTGCTCGACGACAATCTTCTCTTTCTGAGCGTCAAACAGTGCCTGGAATTGTGACTGAACGGCTTGGTACAACTTTGGCTGATTCTTCTTTACCTGTACCACCACATGAGCCTTCTTCTCGCTGATTTTCTGCAATGTTTCTCGCTGACAATGCAGGGCATCAAGCGTGACAACGGCCCCCTTGAGTTCAAGAATGTCCAGCATCTCTTTGACGGTTTCGATTTCCCCCTTCTTGTTCGGGGTTGCTTTCTGGCTTAGCACCAGCCCATTTTCGGTATCGTAGGCCGTGACCAACTGCAGAGCATCCTTGGCATTTCCCCGAAAGGAGCCGCGTAACACCTTGCCATCAAAGGCAATTATGGGTTTTCCCTGATGAGTGCGCTGTTCATTGACCCAGCACAGCAATGCTTCAAGCAGGGTATCGATGACAATGCAGCGCAGAATGCGAGCAATGGTGTGACGGCGCGGGATGCCATTGGCAAAGGGGCGATACTGACGGAGCCAATCGGCCTTTGAATTGCCATAGGTCTCTATGTCCCGCCAGCCCTCGGCGCCACTAATGATGGCGCTGATGACAAGAAACATGACATCAACAAGATCATGTTTACGATTGATATCAGAGCGGGTTTCTTCAACAAGGGTAAGGTGTTCAATTAAGGTCATAGAGCGCGCCTCCTGCATGGAGACGTGATTAGATCACAGACGATCAGCCTGTTCAAATTTCATTAACAAAGTGCGATCCCGCCCTG
>NZ_JAPDBQ010000323.1:0-898 GCF_027705325.1 Aeromonas sp. QDB18 | reverse complement strand
TTTTTGGTCTTAACTCGCTTGATCCGCCCTTTGTGAGCCGGGGGATGGTGCAAGTGATCGTGGAGCTGCTGAAGGGCCGCCCGCCGCTGTTCATCCGTAGATGATGGGTTTAGCGCCATGGCCAGCAACCGCTTCGATTCCGCCATCTGTAGCCCTTGGATCTCTTTCATCCGTTTGGCCGCCTCTTGCGCGTTGCCGGAGCGTTTCAGACTCTTCTCCAGCTCCCCTTTCGTGTACCGCAGGGTGGACTCGTTCTCCCGGAGCTGCTCCCGCAGCTTTTCCAGATCGCGGTCGCGTTCCGCGACCCCAGCCTCCAGGGCTGCCACCCTTGCCGTCAATTGCCCTTTTTCGTACGTGAGCTGTTTGAGTTCTGGCTCATTGTCGGAGAAGGAGTAGTAGAGGAGTCCCACTGATCCCCCCAGTACCAGCATCGGAACGAGCCAGCCAACGAGCTCAGCCATTGATGACCTCCCTGGCCGCGTCGTCTGGATGAAACACCAATGCCGCGTCGGCCTGGACCAGGTGCAGGCCATATCTGGCGATCAGGGCACCGATCACCCACAAGAACCGATAGGAATATTGCTTTATCACCGTAGATAGCACTCCGTGATCTCTGCCCGAAAATGTCCGAGCTCCTGGGACAGGGTTTCTTTTGCATCGTGCGGGCTCAACCCCTGCCGCACCTGCAATTCACCGTACCGCTCCTGGGCATAGCTGTGCCTCATGCCGTGGGCGCCAGCTGACCAGCCGAGCACGCGGTCGGAGGCGGCGGAGAACGACCGCGACCAGGCATGGCCGCCCGCGATGTCGTAGCGACTGTCGCGGAAAACGCCGCGATCGTCGATCCGCACGGGCGTGTCCAGGCGGCGCGCTTCGAGGCGGGCCGCCAGTTCGCTGG
>NZ_JAPDBQ010000322.1:0-909 GCF_027705325.1 Aeromonas sp. QDB18 | reverse complement strand
CACCAAAGCGAGGTGAGCATGGCGACGGAGGCTCTGTTGCAAAGATTGGCGGCAGTCAGAGGTAGGCTGTCGCTCTGCGCCGATCAGGCGGCTGCTGCGAAATGGTGGTTGAGCATGCCCATGGCCTCCGTCAGCGCCGAGGGCCCAATGCCAAAAGCTCTCTCCACAAGGCGCACCTCGCCCCTGATGCCGGGCTGCAGGCACCAGGGGCGAGCCTGTCCTTTGCGCAGGGCTCGCATGACTTCGAATCCCTTGATCGTGGCATAGGCCGTGGGGATCGATTTGAAACCGCGCACCGGCTTGATCAGTATCTTGAGCTTTCCGTGATCGGCCTCGATCACGTTATTGAGATACTTCACCTGCCGGTGGGCCGTCTCCCGGTCCAGCTTTCCTTCGCGCTTCAATTCGGTGATCGCTGCACCATAGCTCGGCGCTTTGTCGGTATTGAGCGTGGCAGGCTTTTCCCAGTGCTTCAGGCCTCGCAGGGCCTTGCCCAGGAACCGCTTCGCTGCCTTGGCGCTGCGGGTCGGCGACAGGTAGAAATCGATCGTGTCGCCCCGCTTGTCGACTGCCCGGTACAGGTAGGTCCACTTGCCCCGCACCTTGACGTAGGTTTCATCCAGGCGCCAGCTCGGATCAAAGCCACGCCGCCAGAACCAGCGCAGCCGCTTCTCCATCTCCGGGGCGTAGCACTGGACCCAGCGATAGATCGTCGTATGGTCGACCGAAATGCCGCGTTCCGCCAGCATTTCCTCAAGGTCGCGATAGCTGATCGGATAGCGACAATACCAGCGCACCGCCCACAGGATCACATCACCCTGGAAATGGCGCCACTTGAAATCCGTCATCGTTCCGTCCGTCCAATCTCCGCCAAGCATGCTCAAGCTTCACGATTTTTGCAACAGAGCC
>NZ_JAPDBQ010000321.1:0-912 GCF_027705325.1 Aeromonas sp. QDB18 | reverse complement strand
ATTAAATCAGATCACAAACGAAGCCTTTTTTCTATCTATTTCAATTGGTTGTAGCTAAAGATCCTGTACATGATTGCTTGCTAACCAACATGTAACAGAAGCGTCGATGTGTTTAAAAACGGCTTTGCAGGCATACCAAAGTAATGGTTGGAAAATTAAACCAGAGCTTGAACAATTGACGCATCAACCATGGTATAACGCCAGCGTTAATGAGAGGGATTTGAAAGCGTTTTTACAATCTCTTTGCGGGGATGCTATCGAGTACCTTCATGGCCCTACCGAGAAAGTTATCGGCGTTATTGAGAATATTCACAAGTCAGAGAAGGGCTTTCAAGTCTTTATCAATAAATCAACTACTTTGTCCGTGCGCATGGGAGTTCACAAAAGCAACCGGAAGCCTCAAGCGGGTGACTATGTTGAGTTGTCCCTATCTGCAAATGGTAAAGAGAGAGAGGTTGTAGCATCAGTTCCGTGTCAGTCTGTTGAAATAGCCGATGTCGGAACTGTTGAAGGCGAACTTCGCGTTGCTCAGAAAGGGTTTGGATTCGTGGACGACACCTTTGTTCCGCCGTTTTTGATTGGGGATGTTACTAACGCATCCCGCGTAAGAGTACTGCGTATTATGGCTTGGGATAAAACCAAAGCACGACACAACTGGAAAGCAATCAAGCTGACACAATTGGGGGCATAGCAACATCAGTAGCTGACGATGATGATACGCGAATTCAACTTCGAAGTGCGACACTCGCCTATGCCGCCTGACGGTACTCTTCGAATACCTTGACAGGCTGCCTGAATCCGAGACATTTCCGAGGTCGTAGGTTGAGCCACTGCTCCAGGGTGAGAGCGTGAACATCCTGTTAAATTTCAGAGAGTTTTTGCAGGCCAGCTGCGAGCACAGTGTCCAGATAG
>NZ_JAPDBQ010000320.1:0-913 GCF_027705325.1 Aeromonas sp. QDB18 | reverse complement strand
TATCGCCATGTAAGCCCACTGCAAGCTACCTGCTTTCTCTTTGCGCTTGCGTTTTCCCTTGTCCAGATAGCCCAGTAACTGACATTCATCCGAGGTCAGCACCGTTTCTGCGGACTGGCTTTCTACGAACTCCGCTTCCTTTAGTAGCCCTTGCGCCCTGAGTGCTTGCGGCAGGGTGAAGCTTTCTCTGAGCTGTAACAGCCTGACGGCAACAAATGAGAGGATCGACACCATGCGCTCCAGATTATCCGGCTCTTCCATGCGTTGCCTTTCAGCTCCTGCTCCGGTTTTCCATGCCTTATGGAAATCCTCAATCCGCCAGCGATGGGTGTATATGTCGATGACGCGCAAGGCTTGGGCTAGCGACTCGACCGGTTCGCTGGTCAACAATAACCATTTCAACGGTGTCTCACCCTTGGGCGGGTTAATCTCCTCGGCCAGCACCGCGTTGAGCGTGATATTCCCCTGTTTTAGCGTGATGCGGCCACTGCGCAGGCTCAGGCTCGCCTTGCGGGCTGGCCGATTCTTGCGTTTGCCGCGTTTATCCACCACACCCTTTTGCGGAATACTGATCTGATAGCCCCCCAGCTCTGGTTGGTTTTTCAGATGGTCATACAGATACAGCCCAGACTCTACGTCCTTACGCGGGTGTTTGGAGCGCACCACGAAGCGCTCGTTATGCGCCAGTTTGTCCTGCAGATAAGCATGAATATCGGCTTCGCGGTCACAGACTGCAATCACGTTGCGCATCATGCTGCCCATGCGTAACCGGCTGGTTGCTGCCGCTGCCAGCCATTTGCCACTCTCCTTTTCATCCGCATCGGCAGGGTCATCCGGACGCATCCACCACTCTTGATGCAGTAATCCTACGGTGCGGAATGTGGTGGCCTCGAGCAAGAGCACGGAGTGAACC
>NZ_JAPDBQ010000319.1:0-949 GCF_027705325.1 Aeromonas sp. QDB18 | reverse complement strand
AGAGTATAAGATCACACCCAGATCGGTCGGTCAAATCCTCTTAACATTGCTTCAAAACGTTCACGATCTCGCCCTGTATCTAATGGCGCCGGTTCAAGTGCAAAATATCCGGCGGCCGTCTCGGTGGAAAATCCGGGCACAGACAGGGCGTTGTCCGGCCGCTTCAAGGGGAGTAGGGCGTGCGAGCTGGGCAAATATTTTTGCCCGGCCCATAGGCTCCCTCTGTGTCTTGTCATGGGCTTCCCATATACTCAGCCATCCCCATTGGAAGGTTCGGGAATGGACGCCTCAATTCTGCTCAATCTGGACGTATTTACCCTGATGTTGATGGCCCTCGGGGGCTACAGCCTGGGATTCATCACCCTCTCCATCATCTGGTGGACCCACAGGGAAATACCCGGTCTCGGGCTCTGGTGGTGGTCCAGCCTCTGTGCCCTGGCGGCGCAATCGCTCTTCTTCATGCAGGCATTTGCCCCCCATATCGCGGGGATCTGGCTGGCCAACCTGCTCATCACCTTCTGCCTCGCCCTGATGCCACTCGCCATCCAGCGCTTCTTCGGGGAGCCGCCAAACTGGCGGGCCTTCACCCTCTTCATGCTGGTCTACCTGCTGATCCTTTGCTGGAGCGTCATCTTCAACGACAAGATGGCCCCCCGGGTGCTGCTGGCCTGCCTGAGCTACATGATGGTGGGGGCGGTGATTGTCTGGCTCATCTGGCGCCATGGCTACCCTGACTATCTGCCTGCGGTGCTGGTGTTCACCGTGGTCAACATCCTGCTCTACAGTTTCAATCTGGTGCGCATGGGGGCCCTGCTCGGCGGCGAGGTGCGGGTCCTGATGGATCAGCATGCGGTCAATGTGCTCCCCTTCCTCTCCATCTTAAATGCGAAAGGGGACTCCCTCCGACGTAGGTGGGAGGGGAATTTCGCCGGGGCGTCAGCCCCGCTGG
>NZ_JAPDBQ010000318.1:0-950 GCF_027705325.1 Aeromonas sp. QDB18 | reverse complement strand
TCCAGCTTGCTCAAATCGTCCGCATCACGCTTGAAATCACGGCGCTGCAACAGTGGCCAGTCAATCCGCCCCAGATCGCCAAGGTCGACATAGAAATTGGCCCACTGGTAATAGGCATGGCTATCGGTAAACACAAACGGTAGCCCCAGTTCAGCCATGCGATGCAGGCTGGAAACCAGGATCAGGATTTCATCATTTTCACGCCGGGGAACACCGCGCCCGGAGTGAATATTGCTGAGCATGGGAGAAAACGGCGTGAAGTAGAAGGGCACATAGTCATTCAACACGCCGTAAGGAGCCAGCGGCACCGGATGGCGCGCGCGCTTGGCAATCAGCTCCGGCAACCCGATATGCACCCAGTGCGGGCTTTGCTGCTGACCATTCCCCGCCCACAGGCCATGGGTCAGGATCCATTCCAGGTTATCCCGATGCACGATCCGGAATATCAGCGCCTTCTGCGGATTCAGGCTCTGGCTATAGTCATAGGCCATGGGTGGCTAGCTCCTGCGATACCCAACGCTTGATAAACACGCCAACGATGACCCCACTCGCTTTTCGTATGCGGGTGGCCGCTGTGCACGCCATCAAGCAACTCACAATAAAAGTATCTCTTTCTTTTCAGATAGATAAACATCTATCGCGCCAATTAACAACCGCCCCAGTCACGCAACAGTCAAGCAAATCCGGCGCTGGGTGGCTCGGTGGCCAGGTTCGCGGCAGAGGCGGTCATCCGGTTGGGCTGCACTTATGCCCCCGTCTATGCCCCCGCCGCCAGCGGCAGGCGAATTTTGCCGGTCAGCAGTTGCTGCATCATGCCTTGCTTCAGGGCGCGGGCCTTCTCCAGCTTCTGAGTCAACGCCTGCAGCTCGTTATCCGCGAATTCAACTTCGAAGTGCGACACTCGCCTATGCCGCCTGACGGTACTCTTCGAATACCTTGACAGGCTGCCT
>NZ_JAPDBQ010000317.1:0-953 GCF_027705325.1 Aeromonas sp. QDB18 | reverse complement strand
GGCAGAGAAAATCCAAGCAAAACAACACGTTAGACGGTATTATTAATTCGCTTGCCGCTTAAGGTTCTGTACATGAGCAAGCAATAATGGGATTGCGCCCTGAAGTAGTTTTAAACTGAAAGTGACGTCATGAGCAGAGACGATTCCCTTGGCGAAAAACTTCAGCGCCAAATTACGGTCTTGCTTCTGATAAGATGCGGCCAGTGCTCCCCAAGCCCACGCTTCTTTCTGCTTTTTCCGTAAAATAGGCAGCAACAATTCCCGGGCTTGCTCATATTGACCTGCAACGATCAAGCACTTTGACTCGTCGTAATCCAGCCAAATCAAGTGTTTCGTATCCAATACCTGCTGGCGTGTAAGATTGATAAACGCCAGCAACTGATAGAGATCCAATTGCCAAAAATCACGGGCACGAAGCCAAGCACTCGCCATTTGGCGTGCGGTTGATAACATTAAACTTGGCACTTCACCTTTCTCCGCTTGGAAAGGCTTTTTGGCATCATCATCAAACAAAGCACACTGGTGCCGCAATACCAAATGAACCAAAGTCGGAAACCACTCAAGATTCTTTTTGAACTGAACCAGCAGCATCTTGTATTCCAACCCACCTGTTGGAATATCCAAATTCACAATGGTTGTGAGCAAGTTTTCTATGTGCTCGAATTCAAATTCGCTAGGCCGAAAATTATTCGAGGCCGCTGCACGTTTGGAGATTTTACTTTGATACTGCTTTATAAGTTCATAACATACCCAGAATAATGCGCCTTTGAGATAAGCATCTTGCGGGGAGTGTTCTAGCGCAGCAAAGCCAACATTCCATGCCTCTTGCAAATTACCTGCTTTTCGCAGATTTGTAACAGTACGAAATGGCTGTTCGTGGCCTTGTTGCACAATTCCAAAGCAGGACAGCAGTCTCTCAGGCGCCGATTTCGCTCAGTTGACCTGTTGTCGTA
>NZ_JAPDBQ010000316.1:0-963 GCF_027705325.1 Aeromonas sp. QDB18 | reverse complement strand
GTAAGTATTCACCGGAACAGTATTGACACAGGAAAAATGAGACGATCGTCTCTTGATCCCACTTTCCTGCTTGCTTGATCCTGCTCCTTAGATACGCTCCCCCCATGAGCAAAAACACCATGCATTCCGCGGGAATGCCCACCACTCTGGAGCAGGCCAACGAGCTGATTTATAAGCTCCTCGACCGCATCGCCGAGCTGGAGGACCGCCTCAATCAGCACAGCGGCAACTCCTCCAAGCCGCCTTCCAGCGACGGCCCCGGTGCACCGCCGCCGGCCCGCAAGCGTCCGGCGTCCGGCAAGCAACGGGGGGCGCAGCCCGGTCACAAGGGACATCGCCGCGAGCGGCATCCGCTTGATGCCCGCCTGACCCTGGTCCCGCATTACCCTGCCGCCGATTGCGCTTGCTGTGGCGGGGACATGGTGGCCCATGCCAAACCCTATCAGGTTCATCAGGTGTTCGAGCTGCCCGAGGTGAGCTATCTCGTCACCGAACACCAACTGTATCGTGCGACCTGCTCACGGTGTATCGGCACGACCCAGGCCGCACTGCCAGACAACGTCAGCAGCAGCCAGATGGGGGCCAATCTGCTCAGCTACATCGCGCTGCAAAGCGGCCAGTTTCACCAGAGCGTCAGCCAGATACAGCAGCAGCTCAAACAGCATTTCGGCCTGAGTTTTAGCCGGGGCGCCATCAGTGAGGCGCAGGGGCGGGTGAGTGCCATGCTCACCCCGACCTACCAGGCCATCAAGCAGCAGGTGCAGACGGCCACCCACGTTCATGCCGATGAGACCCGGCATCAGCGGGGTGGAGAGCGCCGCTGGATGTGGCTGGCGCTGAGCAAGATAGCCGTCTGCTTCATGACGGCCTATGGCCGTGGTCAGGAGGCGGCCAAGCGGCTGCTGGGCGCCGAGTTTGACGGGGTGCTGGTGACCGACCAGTACGCCGGCTACCGGTTTATCG
>NZ_JAPDBQ010000315.1:0-964 GCF_027705325.1 Aeromonas sp. QDB18 | reverse complement strand
CTATCTGGACACTGTGCTCGCAGCTGGCCTGCAAAAACTCTCTGAAATTTAACAGGATGTTCACGCTCTCACCCTGCATTTGCCCCCCCCTCAATGGCGCAAAACCGGGCCGATCTCGGTGCTCAGGCATTGAGCAATATTCGTGGTTCCATGGGCGTCAATATGGTTGCCGGCAATAACAACCAACAAGGCAATCTTGCCGCCATCGCAATTTCGGGTCCGGCCGTCATTCAATTTGGTCAGCTGAATCAATCCACCACCAATCTGAACGGCAGCCAGAGCGTCGCCATCCTGGGCTCGGCCCTGAGCCAGAACCGGGGACTGGTCGGCATCAATCAGGGGGCGGGTGAGGGCAACCAGCAACTGAACGCCTTCGCCCTGTCCCTCGATGACAGCGGCCTGGGTGTCGTGACCGACATCAATCTCAGCTCCAGCGTCGCGAAGACCCCAGGGGGAAAGCCCCCCGCCAACACCACTACCAGCATCTATCTGGATGACACCGCCCTCACGGGCAGCAAGGGGGTCATTCAGGTGAACCAGGTCACGGGACAGGGAAACCAGTCAGTCAACATGGTTTCCCTGCCCCTGGCTGGCGCAGTAACGGCATCCCCATGATGCCGCAGGGATAGGAAGCCAGGCCCGGGGGTATCAGCCGATGGGCATATCTTCCGCTGAAAGTTCAATGGAGAGACTCATTATGCGTGGACTTATTTATAGCTCATTAGCCGCCGCGGTCATCATGGCCATGACGGGCACTGCATCCGCCGATTACCGCGGTGACAGAGATGAGACAGGGGCAACCTTGACCAAGAAGGTCAAGGCAGAGGTCGATGTGGAATACGAAGGCAGGGTCAATGTCGGCGGCTACATCAACGTCAACAAACTCGGCTTGACATCCTCCCCCACCTTAGCGCTTCGCGTCACAGGAGGGGGATTCCCATTACTGGGTGATAGCTGCTCGCGC
>NZ_JAPDBQ010000314.1:0-974 GCF_027705325.1 Aeromonas sp. QDB18 | reverse complement strand
GGAAGTAGAACACGCGACGTAATAACTCACCCAATGTGCGGCATTGGTGGTTCCGGGTGATCGTTTCATGGAGGGCATGCCACAGCCGCTCAATCTGGTTCACCCATGGCGAATACACCGGCTGAAAAAGCACGATGAACTTCGGATTTTTTGCCAGCCATCGCTGTGCTTTTTTGCTCTTGTGGATGATGTAGTTATCCAGGATCAGCGTGATGCTCTTGGCGCGCCGATAAGTCCGCTTTAGTGTTTGGAGCAGTGACAAGAACAAGTCCGTGTCTTTGCTATCGCTCGCCACATAGGTCACGTTACCTGTTCCGGCATGCAGGGCGCCAGCGAGGTAATGTTTGCGATTCTGGCCCGGAGTTGCCACTTTCTTCTGCTTCCCTCGCATCATCCAGTCCGCCCCCAGCTTGGGATTGAGGTGGATATCCACCTCATCTTCATAGAACACGGGATGGTCCGCACTGCAGCGTCCCAAGGCCTCATTGATAGCGGCCATTTTCCGCTCTTTATGGGGATCGCGGATGTGCAAAGTGGGCGCGGCCCGGCGCCAGACAATCCCTAGCCTGGGCAGCCATCGCCGTATTGTTGAAGCATGCAATGTCAGGCGCCAACTCCGTTTGAGTTCAAGCGCCATCAGTTCGGTACTCCAACGCGAGCGCTGATATCCGAGCTCCTGTGGAGACAACTGGATCAACAGCTGTAATAGACCCGAGATGTGAGCAAATGGCAGCACCGGCTTGCGCCCCCGAGGCTCGCTTTCAAGCCCCTCCAGACCGAACAAGGTGTACCAGTTCACCCAGCGATTGATCGATGACCGGGCGGCGGCAGTGAGCCGAGAAACAGCCGAGACACTGTGCCCGTCAGCAAGGAGCAAGATGGCGTTGAGCCTCCGGCAGAGATCTTTATCTTTGGTCCGGTGCATCTTGTTGATGATCCGGCGTCGCTCATCATGGTCGGGGAGTGTTAGTATC
>NZ_JAPDBQ010000313.1:0-990 GCF_027705325.1 Aeromonas sp. QDB18 | reverse complement strand
CACCTGCTCTGCTGACCATGCCGCTCGCGGCAGGTTGGTCATCCACAAGCAGAACCGCTTTTCCTCGGCAAACCAGCGTCGGATCAAGCGGTACTCGACCTTGCCGGACTTCACCACCATATCCAGCACCTCAGCCCGACAGCGCCGCCGTCCTGCCTCTTTCAGTGACAGTCCCGCCAGTTTTGGCACTTCCCGTCCATCACCGCGCCAGGCCTGGATTATCTTGGGGTTCAGGCTTTGCGTTCCTCGCACCAGATAAAATCCGCCAGCGTCGTTCACCTGCTCAAACCAGGCCCTGTCAATGTAACCCGCGTCAGCCAGCAGCAGGCAGTTGGCCAGCTTGTGAGCCTCAGGGAGAAATTGCCGCTCCCCTGCGGTATCGGCAGACACACTCATGCACAGTGGGCTCTGCTCCGACAGAGACATGGTCATATGGCACTCGATAGCCGCCGGACTGATGGTCTTGAACCGGCCGGGAAAGTCAGCCGCCAGACGCCGGTGCACCGCGAAGGAGGTGCCATCGTGCAATAACACCTGCTTGAACGCGCCGAGGGAGGCCGCTTTGAGTTGATGGTCGATACGCAAGGCGATGGCCCGTTCGACCAGCGCTTTCATAAACAGGGCAAAGCTCTCTTTACGCAGCTGATTGTGAAACGGTTTGTAAGAAACCTGATGCTCTTTCGTCAGCTGCAAGGCATTGAAATGACGGTGTAAGCTGGCAATGTCATTGACCTGGTCGCCCCCCATGGCCCGCAACAGTGCAGGTACGAGCATGGCAGGGGTAATGGCGCGCTGACGCAGACAAAACTTGCAGAGCCGAGCAATGCGCTCGAGTGCGGCGGGAGCCAGGAGTTGCTCCAGATAGTGATTAGCATTAATAATGGTCATAGGCTTCGCGCGTGTTGATTTTGTTTGGCGATAAAATTAGATCACAAACGAAGCCTTTTTTATATCTATTTCAATTGGTTGGCGCTAAAGATCCTGTACATG
>NZ_JAPDBQ010000312.1:0-994 GCF_027705325.1 Aeromonas sp. QDB18 | reverse complement strand
GCCCCGATCGCGATGGACGACGGCCTGCGTTTCGCCATCCGTGAAGGTGGCCGTACCGTAGGTGCTGGTGTTGTAGCTAAAGTTATCGCTTAATCGATACTTTATATGCACACGTAAAAGGGGTGGCTTCGGCCACCCCTTTTACTTTTGGGGCTTTAAATGGCTTGTGAGATACTTTTGCGAAATCATCTATAGAGGTAGTTGCTGTGAGTAAACCCGCCATTTTTCTGGATCGCGATGGTGTCATCAACAAAGACACGGGTTATGTCAGCCAGGTTGATGACTTCCATTTTCTGCCCGGGGCGATTGAGGCCATGCAATTGCTGAAGAAAAAAGGCTATTTGCTGGTCGTGGTGACCAACCAATCCGGCATTGCCCGTGGTTACTTCACTGAAGATGACTTCATGAACCTGACCGAGTGGATGGATTGGTCATTGGCCGATCGCGATGTGGATCTCGATGGTATCTACTTCTGCCCCCATCACCCGAACCACGGTGCCCCCTGCGACTGCCGCAAACCCGAACCGGGTATGTTGTTGCTTGCCCAGCGGGAGCTCGGTATCGATATGAGCCGCTCTTATATGGTGGGTGACAAACCTTCAGA
This sequence comes from Aeromonas sp. QDB18, assembly GCF_027705325.1. Taxonomy (NCBI): domain Bacteria; kingdom Pseudomonadati; phylum Pseudomonadota; class Gammaproteobacteria; order Aeromonadales; family Aeromonadaceae; genus Aeromonas; species Aeromonas sp. QDB18. The sequence continues at coordinate 390 of NZ_JAPDBQ010000312.1, read as the reverse complement.
CTTGAAGGCGGCCATCAATGCCAAGGTCGGTCACAAGATAATGGTCAGAACGGGTAAGCCGATTACTGATGCGGGGATTGAACTGGCCGATGCCATCTACGACAACCTGCATGATTTTGCCGTTGCAGCACCTGTCGCAGGCTGATTTCGCTGGATTATGATGCTTTTTGGTGGCTTTGTGAGCGATTGAACGATGGAAGCCATCTTTTTGCAATTATCCCCTTGCCAGAACGAATTCGCTCCCTATAATGCGCCTCCATCGACAGGGCAAGCGGCAACGCAAACAAGCCAGTAGATGCCTCGAAAAGCCTTGGAAAATAAGGCTTGACTCGAGAAGGCGGTTGAGTAGAATGCCACTCCCGCAGCAGCCAAAAGCTGCGTCGCTCTTTA
>NZ_JAPDBQ010000311.1:0-1009 GCF_027705325.1 Aeromonas sp. QDB18 | reverse complement strand
TAACGTTTGAAATAAGGGGCGCCGAGCGCCAGCGAGGGGAGCCAAAAGCTTGCTTTTGGCCGTCCCGACTTGATTGAAGGGTTGGGCGATTTTGCCATTAGATTTTTTATAAATTTAGTGTGTTTAGAATGGTGATCGCATTTTTCTTGGCTTTTATGCTTGATGTTAAATTCGACCCCAAGTTTCCTGTAAGTGCGGACACAAAAACATATTTATGTCCTGATTTGCTTATAATAAACCCTTCAAACCATCCGTTTTGTAAGGTTCTATTTGCTGTGAATCCTGCACCAGTTTTCCCATACAGTTTTGTACTATTATCCAGATCTTGTAGATACATGTTCTCTATGGTGTTTTCTATGGCTGAGTTTTTAACTGGGAGATTGTGATTAATAATTTTACGCAGGAATTGAATTTGTTCTTCTGGTGAAATTTTTAAGCTACTTTCGAGCCATGCTTCTGTTAATCCGTTGTTTCTTTCTTTATCTCCAGAGAAGTCTTGATTTCCATAATCAAAATCTTTGAGATAATTCTTGATTTTATTTAATCCAATTTTTTGGGTTATTTCTTGCGAAACCCAAACAACAGAAAATTGCATCCACGTCTTTGGTGTATGATTGCTGTTCCAGATCTCCATTCCTTTGGGGGTTTTATCCCATTTGAATATGGTTTTCTGATCTATTATTTCCGCATCAAATGCCATAAGTGATAATGCGATCTTGAAAGTTGAATCTGGTGCCATTTGCGTTGCACACTTTGCTTTATTGAATTGAGCAATTTCAGCGTTTGTGGATGCATCGTAAAGTAAAAAACAACCTTCAGTTCCTTCAAATAATGGAGATGCAACAGTAGAGATATCTGTTGATGCACTGGCGCTGCTGTAGATAATATTTGCAATTATTAAAAAAATAGCGAAGTTGATATGTATTGTGTTTTTCATAATAAGTATTGGTTTGGTAAAGGGCTTAATTTTAACGGCTAACAATTAATGAGGCTCCGGGTTCGCCCAACG
>NZ_JAPDBQ010000310.1:0-1014 GCF_027705325.1 Aeromonas sp. QDB18 | reverse complement strand
CGATATGAGATCGATTTAGCCACTCATAGAGCATCGCAAGGTCATGCTCAGTCATGAGGCGCAGTGTGACGGAATCGGTGCTGTTGGTCACGATGCTGTACTTTGTGATGCCTAACTTTGTTTTAGACATCATTGGCGTGGAGCCGAGCAGACTGGCGGCTTCGTGCTTCACAAAGTAAATGAACGCAGTCAACTGATCAGCGCGTGAGGCCAAGCAATCCATCCCTTGTCCAAGGTAAGCCTGCTGGGCTTCAAGCAGCACGGGCTGATGTTGGACGGGCAGGCGTTCCATTACCCAGTTGGCAGCTACATCCTTCGGCGCGATCTTGCCGGTTGCTGCGCTGTACCAAATGCGAGACAAGGTAAGCACTACATTCCGCTCGTCGCCTGCCCAATCCGGTTGTGAGTTCCATAGTTTCAAGGTGTCGGCCAGTGCTTTGAATAGATCGCTTTCCGGGACTGGGTTGAAGAAATCTTCCGCGGCCGAACCTGCCAAGGCAAGGCTGTGTTGCCTTGCTTTAGTTAGCAGAATAGCCAGATCAACATCGGTTGTCGCGGGCTCGAAGATGCCCGCAAGAATGTCCTTGCGCTGCCACTCCCCGAATTGCAGTTCCCGTCTGGCTGGATAACGCCAAGGAACAACATCGCCGTACACGACGATGGTAACTTCCAAGGCACGGAGAGCTTCACTTTGGCCGGGAGAAGCGGAAACTTCCAGGAAATCTACGAACAGAGCCTGCCGCACAGTCTCATCGAGCTGTGCAGTCACAGTAACCAGCAAATCAATATCACTGCATGGCTTCAGGCCACCGTCGAGTGCAGAGCCGTACAAATGCACGGCCAGCAACGTCGATCCCAGATGATGCTCGATGACGTTGAGTGCCTGTGATAGCTGTACCGAAATCTCGGCGGGCACTGCGTTGCTCATGATGTCTAACTCCCAATTTGTGTAGGGCTTATTATGCACGCTTAAAAATAATAAAAGCAGACTTGACCTGATAGTTTGGCTGTGAG
>NZ_JAPDBQ010000309.1:0-1016 GCF_027705325.1 Aeromonas sp. QDB18 | reverse complement strand
AAAAGAGAGTAATAGATCAGAACGGCCGATCGCCGTCAAGCACTGAAAATAGCAAAATCAGGTGCGGAATGACGGTTGTAGATAGGGGCTGATTTATCTCGCCCTCTGGATTTGCACCACGTTGTCACCAACCCCTGGCGTCAGCTCTCCAGCACGGGCTCGCTCAATGTGCTCGCTCCACCAGTTCATAAGCTCGACACGTTGAGTCAGATAGTCGCCTCGCTGGTAACTCGCTCTCACCTTGTTGTTGTCGGCATGCGCGAGGGCAGCCTCAATCACGTCAGTAATGAATCCAGCTTGGTGTAGGGTAGTGGACCCGAGGGCGCGGAAGCCGTGCGCCGTCTGGCGGCCTGCAAGCCCTATACGGCGCAGGGCGCAATTGACCGATTGTGAATGCATAGGTTTGCGCGGGTCTCTGCGATTGGGGAACACATATTCCCGGTTGCCGGATAGGGGCTTCATGCCTTCTAAAATCGCCACGGCGGCATCTGTCAGCGGGACGCGGTGATCACGAGCCATCTTCATTCGATCGGCAGGAATGATCCACAGGCGCTTTTCTATGTCAATCTCGTCCCAACGGGTATTCGCTGACTCTGCTGGCCGAATGAGGGTGTGCAAGCTCCACCACATGGCATGGCGGGCGATAACATCCATGCTGCCGCCGTCTATGGTGCTAACCAGCTCGACAATCTCGGCGGGCTCCATGGCTGGCATGTGCTCGACGGTGTGAATTGGCAGATTGGCCGCTTTCGTGATGGCGGAACACGGGTTGAAATCAGCTAAGCCCTCGATCACTGCAAAGTTCATGATCGACTTGATCGACTGCAACAACCGATGGATTGTGTCCCCGCTCTCAATGGTCCGGAGTAATGCCGTTACCTGTGGAGCTCTAAGGAACAGGGCGAGATCGTGAACATTTTGTTAAAAATTAAAAATAGTTTTTTTGCCTACAAAACAAATACTTATAGGCCTGTGATATGCAGTTAACTTTATAGTCAGGATCGCCTTCACACTTT
>NZ_JAPDBQ010000308.1:0-1033 GCF_027705325.1 Aeromonas sp. QDB18 | reverse complement strand
AGGCTATGTCCCAATTACGTGTTGCATCGGGTGCCCTAGCGCCTCATGCAAACACATCTTGGTATTTACCTCCCTGCCGTAACGTTCCAGCATCCTGCGCCAGCCCAGATAATTCCTCAGGTAGTGGGTTGCGACTCCATGGAATCGTTCCATCCACTCCTTCAACCGCCGGTGATATCCGTTCACATGCTGGATGTGGTATGCCCCAATGACTCGCTCACCTCGACGGTTGTACACCACCTGATGTGTTATGCCCCGCGCTTGGCTGAAACTGGCATACACCCCTGCACCATCACTGCAGAGCACTGCATCGGGCGCGATGAGTGGCTGCAACACCGCTTTCACCGTCTGCGCATCCAGCCTTTCCAGCTGAAAGTCGGCTTGATGGCCCGCCCTGTCCTGCACCACCATCACCGGGATGTAATCCCGCCCGGTCCCCCGGGTACGCCCTTTCCCGCCACGATGTCTTGCCGGACGAGGCAACCCTCGCTGCCCCTTGAACGATTCGAGGAAGAAGGTTTCATCCACTTCAACAATGCCTTCTTCCCGTGTTGCCTGGTGGTTTGCCATCGCCTTCAGGAAGCGGTGACGCCACAAGAAGGCGGTGTTCTTGCAAACACCGCAGCGGACGGCGGCCTGGCGGACAGTGAGCCCGTCGATGAGAGCCTGGGCGTAGTCCTCCCAATGCTCAGCCTTACGTAATCTGGCCAAAGGCGTCTTGGTGAGGAGGGAGCTGGTTCGCCGACACTGCTTACAACGGTAACGACGCAGCCCACGGCTCCAGCCCCAGGGGGCCAGCTGGGTGGCATCCGCCTGGCAGTGGGGACAGCCGCAGCATGTGGGTAACTGGGCATGGAGGGACGTAATCGGGTGTGGAGCGGCGAGCTCATGCTGAGCGACACGGCGCTGACGCAGAGTAAGTAATGGAAAGAGGGACAACAGGTGTTGGAAGGCTGGCGTATCCATGATGAAGGTCCTCGCGGTGATGACCTACTTCCAGATTAGCCTTCCAACACATAATTGGGACAGCGCC
>NZ_JAPDBQ010000307.1:0-1039 GCF_027705325.1 Aeromonas sp. QDB18 | reverse complement strand
CTAGAGCTCGCCAAAGAGCTCAATAATGTCAGCAAAGCCTGCAAGCTCATCGGCTACAGCCGTCAGCAGTTCTACGAAATTCGCCGTAATTACCAGACCTATGGCGCCGAGGGATTGCTCGACAAATTGCCCGGCTGTAAAGGGGCTCATCCCAATCGGGTCGCTCCCGAGATTGAACAGGCCATCCTCGATTACTCCCTCACCAGACCAACTCATGGCCCGCTGCGGGTCGCGCAAGAACTGGCTCTGCAAGGCATCAATGTCAGTGCGGGCGGTGTGCGTGGCGTGTGGCAACGGCACGACTTGCTCTCCAAGCACGACCGCTTGCTGCGCCTTGAGAAAACTCACCGGGAGCAGACCATTGAGCTCAATGACGAGCAGATTCGCCTGCTCGAACGCTTCAGCCCCGAGTTTCGCGAACGCCAGATTGAGGTTCACTACACCGGAGAACTGGTGGCGGTCGACACCTTCTTCGTCGGCGCGCTCAAGGGGGTTGGCAAGGTGTATCTGCAAACCGTGCTGGACTGCTATAGCCGCCACGCCTGGGGACGGCTCTACACCAGCAAGCTGCCGGTGACCTCGGTTCATGTGCTCAATGAAACGGTACTGCCGTTTTTCGAGGCCCACGAGGCACGGGTCTATACCATCCTGTCGGATAACGGGCGCGAGTTCTGTGGACGAGCTGACCACCATCCCTACGAGCTGTTCCTGCAACTGGAGGGGATTGAGCACCGGACAACCAAGGTACGCAGGCCGCAGAGCAACGGCTTTATCGAACGGCTGCATCGCACACTGCTGGATGAACACTTCCGTATCAAGGGGAGGACGACCTGGTATGAGTCGGTAGAGCAGATGCAGACAGACCTGGATAGCTACCTGGAACACTACAACACCCAGCGGCCACATCAGGGCAGGATGATGGAGGGACAGACGCCTTACAGCATGTTCAAGAAGGGTCTGAAATTGATACCGAAGGAAGTGCGCACTAAAGTAGCGTAAACAAGACACCGGTTTGAGGCCGGTGTCAGGTGATAACTAG
>NZ_JAPDBQ010000306.1:0-1048 GCF_027705325.1 Aeromonas sp. QDB18 | reverse complement strand
TGCGTATTCCGGCGAAGTTGAACAGCCATTCCGGCCAACGTGAACACCCTGATCCTTAACGCGCTCACGTCACCCCGTTTCTAACTCGAGTGTTCAGATTGGGTCAACTCACTTCTCCTCTTTCTCATCGATTCTCCCTTCAGTGACAGCCGGTGAGCGTTGTGCATCAGCCGGTCCAGGATCGCATCTGCCAGAGTGTTGTCCCCCAAGCTCGCGTACCACTCTTCCGTTGGCAGCTGACTGACCACGACCGTCGAGTATTTCCCGTACCGATCATCCATGATCTCCAGCAGGGCGTTGCGCTGCTCGGCATTCACCGCTTCCAGTCCCCAGTCATCCAGGATCAGCAGCTCTATCCTTGCCAGTTGACCCAGCAGTCTGGCGTAACTGCCATCTACTTTGGCCTGGCTCAGCTCAAGTAGCAGACGCGGCAGCCGGTAGTAACGAGTGCTGTGCCCCTGCTGACAGGCTTGGTAGCCCAGCGCACAGGCTAGGTAGGTTTTTCCGCAGCCACAGGGGCCGGTAATGAGCAGGTTCTGGCCCCGGCGCAGCCACTCTCCTTGGGCCAGGTTTGCCACCTGTGACCGCTCCAGGTTGCGTGCAGACTGGTAGTCCACCTCTTGCACCGTGGCCTGGAGTTTGAGCCTCGCCTGCTTGACCAGCCGAGCTTGTTTACGCTGCTCCCGGCTCAGTTGTTCGTGTTCGACCAGCAGGCTTAGCCGCTCGATGAAGGGCAGCCCTTCGTAGGTACTTGCCTGTTCCAGTTGTTGTTGCACGGCATCCGCCATGCCGGTCAGTTTCAGGTGTCTCAAGCGGGTCAGCGTTTGTTGGGTCATGGGACGTATCCTCTTTAGTGGAAGCTCTGGGGGCCACGGATGTTCTCGTGCTCTTGCGGTAACTCTGGGTAGCTCAGCGGGCTTGCGGGCAGTTGGTCGCGGCCACTGGTCAGCACCGACTTGAGCTGTTTGAGTCGCACCAGACCTTCCCGGTTGGCCAACTGGCAACAGGCTTCAACCCGTGATGGCGGATACTCCCGGCTAAGACTCAG
>NZ_JAPDBQ010000305.1:0-1058 GCF_027705325.1 Aeromonas sp. QDB18 | reverse complement strand
GGGTATTAGCTGGTCAAGGATGGCGATCATACCTCAGAAGCCGCGCCACGCCTCGCTCATATGAGGGGATGGTTAAGCATCAACGGCGAGGAAAAGCTAAAAAGGAGCATAGAAGGAAGCGGCCATCGGCCGCTTCCTTCTTAGGTCTGATTGGGCTGAAAACTCAGCGTTTACCGAATGCCCCTTGGATTACGTTCCCCATAACATCAGGTGATTTTTCTACTTCATGTTGGGCTATTTGATGTTTCACAATATCCCCCCACCGAAGAAATAAACTCCTCAGTTTTTCAGGGTTACGTAAAGAGCCTGCCTGATAAGTTCGCAGGAGTTTGTCACTGATTTGGTGGTTCAGCATATGCTCTATCTCTAGAGGTCCTGCACCAAGTTCAATTCCACAGCAGTTTGCAACACTGCGCCGCAGGTCGTGTACGCTAAAAGGCTCAAGTTCAGCCAGCTTACGCTTCTGTAGCCGGTCAAGGGCGCGCATAAGTGCGTCACCTGTGATGGCATGACCCAGCTTCGTCGTTGATTCGAACACATATGGACTGGTAGGGGAGGTTATCATTCGCTGCTCTGCAATGATTTCCTGAGCCAAATGCGACAAGGTCACCACATGCGGGCGCCCATTTTTGGTTTCCGGAATCGTCCAGCGATCACCATCCAAGTGTGCCCACTGCATCGATATCACTTCACCTCGACGAACCGCGCTCAATATGACGATTTTAATTGCATTGGCGACACTTCCAGAAAGAACAGAAGTCGTAGCAATGCCACGGCCACCAGCTGTTAACGCTCCGCCACCTTCAACACCCTCTTCTAATGCATGCCACAAGGCTCGTAATTCAGAGATTGGTAGCCAACGCTCTCGAGGTGGATTGGGAGTCGCATTGTAAACTTTGGGTTTGAGTGCCAACGTGGGGCTCATCTCGATAAGCTGTCGTCGCATAGCCTCTTCCATCACCTGGTTCATTATCCCCATTGCCAGGGTGAGAGCGTGAACAAATTGTTAAATTGAGGTCAATTTAGCCAACCCAGCATCCAGTACCTTTTCCAGATAG
>NZ_JAPDBQ010000304.1:0-1058 GCF_027705325.1 Aeromonas sp. QDB18 | reverse complement strand
CATATACAGGACCTTAAGAAAACACTTCATTTGAAATTCCTTCTAAGGTCCTGTTCTGTATCGATTTTCGCTGCTTGGTTCGACGGGCATTTTTCGCCAAGTAAACGGCAGCCCATTCCAGACGCTCTCTTATTTCCACCAACACCCGATGAGCCACCGCTTCCAATAACGGGAACCACCAGGTTCCGCTATTTTTCGCCGCTTTCAGTGTGGATAAACCGTCCCCCATCAGCGTCTGAGCTACCCGTCTTTTCATCACCAGCGACAACAGGCTGGCCCACACCAGCCCCTCGGCAATGGCTTTCTGACCTGTCACAAAGCCCTTGAGCCGGTTGTGCGACTTCCACTCCTTAAACAGCAGCTCCACCTGCCAACGACAGCGGTACAGGCTCATCACCCGCTCTGCTGGCCATGCCTCTCGTGGCAGATTGGTCATCCAGATACAGAACCGTTTCTCCTCGGCAAACCAGCGTCGGATCAGCCGATACTCGAACTTGCCCGATTTCACCACCATATCCAGTACCTCTGCCCGACAGTGCCGCCGTCCAGCATCCTTGAGTGACAGGCCCGCCAGCTTCGGCACTTCCCGTTCGTCACCGCGCCATGCCCGGATAATCTTCGGGTTCAGGCTCTTACTACCCCTGACCAGATAGAAACCGCCCGCCTCGTTTAGTTTCGCAAAGTAGGCCATATCGATGTAACCCGCGTCCGCCAACAGCAGGCTGTTATTGAGCCGCTCGGGCTCAGGCAGGAACTGGCGCTCTGACGCCGTATCGGCAGAGACCTGCATGCAAACTGGACTTTGCTCCAATAGAGACATGAGCATATGACACTCGATTGCCGCCGGGCTAATGGTCTTGAACCTTCCCGGAAACACTTCGGCCAGGCTTTTGTGGACGGCAAAGGAAGTACCATCCTGCAACAACACCTGTTTGAATGCGCCAAGGGATGCAGTCTTCATCTGTTGGCCGATACGCAAGGCGATAGCCCGTTCAACCAGCGCCTTCATGAACAGGGCGAACGACGCTTTGCGCAACTGGTTGTGAAAGGGCTTGTAG
>NZ_JAPDBQ010000303.1:0-1063 GCF_027705325.1 Aeromonas sp. QDB18 | reverse complement strand
GGGCATGCAGTCGTGGCAAGCCCTCCGATGCCATATCGGCTCTTGAAGCTGGCTGAGGGTCATGGGTAATCAGGAATGGCTAAACTTTTTAGTTTTGGCACATAGGGTACTTATTCGCACCTTCCCTAGGGAAGGTGCGAATAAGTCATATGGCACGAGAGCATTTAATGGTAACCCATTGATATTAAATGACTAAAGTTTTCATTTTTTGTTCGTGGGATACTTGTTCGCACTTTCCCTTTCCTCATCTCAATATACAATTCCCTTCGTCGGCACGAACCCATTCCGCCCTTGAAGCCAGCGCCGAGCTTCTTCTACCGTAATCAGTACCTGAGCACCTTCTTTGATAAACGACAACGCATCACTTTTGCTGAATTGAGCATTTCTAACACTGCGGATATTACTCATGCCTGCTAACAAGGCTAACTCAACGAGTGTTAAATGTCGATGATGGGTATCTGGATACCAATTCGCTGCTATAGGTATCAGACCATTATTAGCATCAGAATGAGGTAGCGGGTCCGGATTGTCTCCGGGACCATATGCCCCATCAAAATCCCATCTGTAATTAAGCTTCAATCGAGCAATAAATTTATAAATGACTTTAATCACAGCTTGGTTTAACTCGGTTCCATCATATTCAAGTATCGGGCTTGCAGCTGTGATCCATTTAGCTAGATCACCCAACATATCTGATAAGTGGTAACCAACCACATTTAACTGCTCACCGAGTTCAGCAAACAAATACATTTGGTGGAGATATTTCCACATCATGGAGTTTTCTAATAATTTGATTTGCTCTGGTTCGTCACAAAAATCAATGACACCACAGCTTGTATCTGCCATGCCGCGCCCGTGTGCGCTGTTATATAAGATGTCTAAAACAGAAAGCATCTCGTAAACAGAATGTTGTAATTGCGCTTCAGTAATCGGTTGAAGGTTCGTATTCTTTTTGATTGTCACACCAACTTGCATTACGTATCTCCCGTGCGTATTCCGGCGAAGTTGAACAGCCATTCCGGCCAACGTGAACACCCTGATCCTTAACGCGCTCACGTCACCC
>NZ_JAPDBQ010000302.1:0-1081 GCF_027705325.1 Aeromonas sp. QDB18 | reverse complement strand
GATAATAAGTGCAATGCCCATGGTGCATAGGAGAGAGGCGGTCAACTACCAGTTAGGGTACGCTTCTTCTCGCCAAAGAAACAAAGCGATACACCATGAAATACCAGCAGTTGACCGAGGGGCTACGATACCAGATTGCCTGCCTCCGTGACCATGGCCTGTCACAGGCCCGCATTGCCAAACAGCTCGGGGTTCATCCATCGACTATCAGTCGTGAGCTTCGTCGTAATTGTGCTGGGCAGGCCTATCAGCCGCAGCAGGCTCACCAACTTGCCACGGCACGACGGCTGACGAGTCAGAAGCGTACTGTCCCGTCTGATACCATCGACTTTGTTTGCATGGCGCTGGTCGCGGACTGGAGTCCCGAGCAAATCAGTGGCGTTGGAGACATGATTAACTGCCCGGTTAGCCACGAGTGGATATACCGCTATGTGGCACGCGACAAGGCCAACGGTGGCACGCTATACCGGCATCTGCGTCAGGGTCACAAACGCTATCGCAAGGGTAAGAACAGCAAACGCAGTGTCATTCCCAATCCGGTATCGATTGATGAACGCCCTGCGATAGTCAATGAGCGGAGCCGTGTGGGAGATTGGGAAGTCGATACCGTGTTGGGTAAGCAAGGCAGCGGTGCAATAGTGAGTCTGTTGGAGCGTAAGAGCCGGCTCTACCTGGTTCAATACGTTCCCAGCAAAACAGCCAGCGCGGTGGCGGACACCATTATCAGCATGCTGAAACCCTACCAGGCACATGTCCATACCATCACAGCTGACAATGGTAGCGAGTTTGTCGAACATGAACGTGTTGCAGCAGAGCTGGAAGCGCAGGTGTACTTTGCGCATCCATACAGTGCATGGGAACGGGGACAGAATGAGAATAGCAATGGTCTGCTGCGGCAATATGTGCCCAAAGGCAGTGATTTGAGTGTGGTGACAGCAGAGGCACTGTCAGCCGTCGAAAAGCGGCTGAACTTCAGGCCGCGCAAATGCTTGGGATTTAAACAGCCACAGGTGGTTTTTGACGAACTTCTGAAAGCAGCCTGATTTTTAATCGGGAATTGCACTTCGAAGTTGAATTCGCG
>NZ_JAPDBQ010000301.1:0-1121 GCF_027705325.1 Aeromonas sp. QDB18 | reverse complement strand
GCTACAACACCAGCACCTACGGTACGGCCACCTTCACGGATGGCGAAACGCAGGCCGTCGTCCATCGCGATCGGGGCAATCAGGGTAACAACCATCTTGATGTTGTCGCCCGGCATTACCATCTCTACGCCTTCCGGCAGTTCGATGGTACCGGTCACGTCGGTAGTACGGAAGTAGAACTGCGGACGGTAGCCCTTGAAGAACGGAGTGTGACGACCACCTTCTTCTTTGGACAGCACGTACACTTCGGATTCGAACTTGGTGTGCGGCTTGATGGTGCCCGGCTTGGCCAGTACCTGACCACGCTCTACGTCTTCACGCTTCACGCCACGCAGCAGTGCGCCAACGTTCTCACCTGCACGACCTTCGTCCAGCAGTTTGCGGAACATTTCAACGCCGGTACAGGTGGTCTTGGTGGTATCTTTGATACCAACGATTTCCACTTCTTCACCAACCTTGACGATACCGCGCTCTACACGACCGGTAACTACGGTACCACGGCCTGCGATGGAGAATACGTCTTCGATAGGCATCAGGAACGGCTGGTCAATGGCACGCTCCGGCTCCGGAATGTAGGTGTCCAGGTGGCCAGCCAGTTCCAGGATCTTCTCTTCCCACTGAGCTTCGCCTTCCAGCGCTTTCAGTGCGGAACCACGGACTACCGGCAGGTCATCACCCGGGAAGTCGTACTCGGACAGCAGTTCGCGAACTTCCATCTCGACCAGTTCCAGCAGCTCTTCGTCATCTACCATGTCGCACTTGTTCATGAACACGATGATGTACGGAACGCCTACCTGACGACCCAGCAGGATGTGCTCACGAGTCTGCGGCATCGGGCCGTCAGTCGCTGCTACTACCAGGATTGCGCCGTCCATCTGGGCAGCACCGGTGATCATGTTTTTAACGTAGTCGGCGTGACCCGGGCAATCTACGTGAGCGTAGTGGCGGGTAGCAGTGTCGTATTCTACGTGGGAGGTGTTGATGGTGATACCACGCTCACGCTCTTCCGGTGCCTTGTCGATCTGGTCGAAGGCGAAAGCTTTACCACCGAAGTGCTTGGCCAGCACGTTGGTGATGGCGGCGGTCAGGGTGGTTTTACCGTGGTCAACGTGGCCGATGGT
>NZ_JAPDBQ010000300.1:0-1126 GCF_027705325.1 Aeromonas sp. QDB18 | reverse complement strand
TCGCGAAATTTCGCAGTCGCGACGCCAGAGACCGAGGGTTAGATCATGCCTAGCATTCACCTTCCGGCCGCCCGCTAGCGGACCCTGGTCAGGTTCCGCGAAGGTGGGCGCAGACATGCTGGGCTCGTCAGGATCAAACTGCACTATGAGGCGGCGGTTCATACCGCGCCAGGGGAGCGAATGGACAGCGAGGAGCCTCCGAACGTTCGGGTCGCCTGCTCGGGTGATATCGACGAGGTTGTGCGGCTGATGCACGACGCTGCGGCGTGGATGTCCGCCAAGGGAACGCCCGCCTGGGACGTCGCGCGGATCGACCGGACATTCGCGGAGACCTTCGTCCTGAGATCCGAGCTCCTAGTCGCGAGTTGCAGCGACGGCATCGTCGGCTGTTGCACCTTGTCGGCCGAGGATCCCGAGTTCTGGCCCGACGCCCTCAAGGGGGAGGCCGCATATCTGCACAAGCTCGCGGTGCGACGGACACATGCGGGCCGGGGTGTCAGCTCCGCGCTGATCGAGGCTTGCCGCCATGCCGCGCGAACGCAGGGGTGCGCCAAGCTGCGGCTCGACTGCCACCCGAACCTGCGTGGCCTATACGAGCGGCTCGGATTCACCCACGTCGACACTTTCAATCCCGGCTGGGATCCAACCTTCATCGCAGAACGCCTAGAACTCGAAATCTAACGTCCGTTCGGGCATCGAGGTCCATGTCGGGGTGGGACGGGCCCGTGGCTTCAAGATCACTTGCAGTCCGACCGCGATGTCTTGGTTGCGCGAGAGGTTGTCGATATCCTCCACTTCCATCATCAACCCTGGATAATGCCGCCGCCGTCATCGCCGCCGACGCCCGTGCCGGGCTTTTCGGGCCTGTCAGGCTTGCTCGGCCTTCAGCCTGCCTGGGCGAGATCTCCGGCGGACGGATTAACGGCGGAGCTTCGCCGCCTTTCGTGCGTGTGAAGGCCGAAGATAGTTCTCTCAAAAACATCCGTTTATGAGAGATACCAAATGTCATTTTCAGAAGACGACTGCACCAGTTGATTGGGCGTAATGGCTGTTGTGCAGCCAGCTCCTGACAGTTCAATATCAGAAGTGATCTGCACCAATCTCGACTATGCTCAATACTCGTGTG
>NZ_JAPDBQ010000299.1:0-1126 GCF_027705325.1 Aeromonas sp. QDB18 | reverse complement strand
TGTCGTTTTCAGAAGACGGCTGCACTGAACGTCAGAAGCCGACTGCACTATAGCAGCGGAGGGGTTGGATCCATCAGGCAACGACGGGCTGCTGCCGGCCATCAGCGGACGCAGGGAGGACTTTCCGCAACCGGCCGTTCGATGCGGCACCGATGGCCTTCGCGCAGGGGTAGTGAATCCGCCAGGATTGACTTGCGCTGCCCTACCTCTCACTAGTGAGGGGCGGCAGCGCATCAAGCGGTGAGCGCACTCCGGCACCGCCAACTTTCAGCACATGCGTGTAAATCATCGTCGTAGAGACGTCGGAATGGCCGAGCAGATCCTGCACGGTTCGAATGTCGTAACCGCTGCGGAGCAAGGCCGTCGCGAACGAGTGGCGGAGGGTGTGCGGTGTGGCGGGCTTCGTGATGCCTGCTTGTTCTACGGCACGTTTGAAGGCGCGCTGAAAGGTCTGGTCATACATGTGATGGCGACGCACGACACCGCTCCGTGGATCGGTCGAATGCGTGTGCTGCGCAAAAACCCAGAACCACGGCCAGGAATGCCCGGCGCGCGGATACTTCCGCTCAAGGGCGTCGGGAAGCGCAACGCCGCTGCGGCCCTCGGCCTGGTCCTTCAGCCACCATGCCCGTGCACGCGACAGCTGCTCGCGCAGGCTGGGTGCCAAGCTCTCGGGTAACATCAAGGCCCGATCCTTGGAGCCCTTGCCCTCCCGCACGATGATCGTGCCGTGATCGAAATCCAGATCCTTGACCCGCAGTTGCAAACCCTCACTGATCCGCATGCCCGTTCCATACAGAAGCTGGGCGAACAAACGATGCTCGCCTTCCAGAAAACCGAGGATGCGAACCACTTCATCCGGGGTCAGCACCACCGGCAAGCGCCGCGACGGCCGAGGTCTTCCGATCTCCTGAAGCCAGGGCAGATCCGTGCACAGCACCTTGCCGTAGAAGAACAGCAAGGCCGCCAATGCCTGACGATGCGTGGAGACCGAAACCTTGCGCTCGTTCGCCAGCCAGGACAGAAATGCCTCGACTTCGCTGCTGCCCAAGGTTGCCGGGTGACGCACACCGTGGAAACGGATGAAGGCACGAACCCAGTGGACATAAGCCTGTTCGGTTCGTAA
>NZ_JAPDBQ010000298.1:0-1141 GCF_027705325.1 Aeromonas sp. QDB18 | reverse complement strand
AAAGAGAGTAATAGATCAGAACGGCCGATCGCCGTCAAGCACTGAAAATAGCAAAATCAGGTGCGGAATGACGGATGCAGAGCTTTCGGATCCAGACTATCTACCATACTGCCGCTTACAAGCATGTGCCCTTGGTCGAGTTCAATATCATAGAAGGGGTACGCAATAATGTATTTGGCACTCTTTATGCTGCTCAAGCAGCCATTGAAGCGGAAGTTGAAACCTTTGTACTGATATCCACTGACAAAGCGGTACGCCCAACCAACACCATGGGGGCCAGCAAGCGCTTGGCCGAGCTCATCCTGCAAGCCTTGACCCGTGAAAAGCACAAAACCCGTTTTTGTATGGTGCGCTTTGGTAATGTGCTCGGATCTTCCGGCTCAGTGGTGCCACTGTTCAGGCAACAGATAGACAAAGGTGGGCCTATCACTCTGACTCATCCCGATATCATTCGCTACTTCATGACAATACCGGAGGCGGCCCAGTTGGTTATCCAGGCGGGCGCGATGGGGGAGGGGGGAGATGTTTTTGTGCTCGATATGGGGCAGCCAGTCCGGATTATGGAGCTTGCAAAACGTATGATCCGTCTTAGCGGTCTGACGCTTCGCGATGAACTGCGGCCCGATGGCGACATTGCTATTGAGGTGACGGGGTTGCGGCCAGGTGAAAAACTCTATGAGGAATTGTTGATTGGGGATGATGCTAGAGGTACAGAACATCCCAGGATCATGGTGGCGCAAGAATGCTGGCTCCCCTGGTCAAGGCTGCGTCCCTTGCTGGCCTCGCTGGATGACGCCTGTCACCACTTTGATCAACAGAAAGTACGCGACATTCTGATGCACGCACCTGCTGCGTTCGAACCAACTGACGGCATCTGTGACCTGGTCTGGCTTGCTAAACAACGTGATCTGCCAACAGACAATGTGGTTCCACTTCCTACATACAACATCGATTTTTATATTGAAAATCAATAATATTCTATTATTACGCGCCCCATCAGACATGTTTTTAATTTAATCGTTGGTTGTTTTTTGAACGACCAAAAACTGATTAGACCAGATTGGCCGCGAATTCAACTTCGAAGTGCGACACTCGCCTATGCCGCCTGACGGTACTCTTCGAATACCTTGACAGGCTGCCT
>NZ_JAPDBQ010000297.1:0-1149 GCF_027705325.1 Aeromonas sp. QDB18 | reverse complement strand
GGGCATGCAGTCGTGGCAAGCCCTCCGATGCCATATCGGCTCTTGAAGCTGGCTGAGGGTCATGGGTAATCAGGAACCTTATTAAACGAAACATTTTGGATGCGCGACATTTTATCCGAACTGGCTCAGTGCGCCTAATCAACCTATTTAACTGGAGTTTCATATGTTATTCGAACAACACATCGCAAAAATGAAAGATTATCAATCAAACGCAGGAAATCAATTGCCAGCCAATTTAAAGATGACTGATGACGGTAAGTTTTCGGTGTATTACGCGCCATTTGATTATATCAATCATGATGCAAAAATCGTTTTATGCGGCATTACCCCTGGTTATCAACAAGCTGATCTCGCATTGGCAGAAGCAAAACGTCAGATAATTGCCGGTAGTTCATTCGACATAGTGAAAAGAAAAGCCAAAGAAACTGCTAGCTTTGGTGGAAAAATGAGGGGGAGTCTAATCAGTCTTCTTGATTCCATTGGCGTGAATCAATTACTCGAACTCGATTCATGCGATCGACTGTTTACGACGCATACACACTATGTGCATTACACATCCGTACTTCGATATCCGGTGTTTGATAGCGGAAGTAATTACACAGGTTCAAGCGCAATCTTGCGTCGCCCATTACTAAAACAACAGCTGGATAATTATTTCGTAGAAGAGCTTAAACAATTACCGAAAGACTGTTTTTTCATTCCGCTTGGCTCGAACGTATCACTGGTGTTTGACTATCTGATCAAACAAGGAAAGGTCAAAACTGATCGTGTGCTGAGTGGTTTGCCACACCCTTCAGGTGCCAATGCTGAACGGATCAGCTATTTCCTTGGTCGCAAAGCGAAAGAGAATCTATCACCTAAAACTAATGCAGAGCAGATTGACGCAGTGCGGCAACAGTTATTAGGCCAGATTACTCAGTTGATCCGTACCGCATAACCAAACGCTCCAGGTAGATGGAAAATTAAGGGATACAACATGAATTTTTTACAAATCAAATTAACGCAGGGCAATATCAACCAAGGTCATTTTTATTTACAGGATTGCCGTAATTTCTTTCCAGCAGCTAGGGAAAGTGGCCTTGTTGCACAATTCCAAAGCAGGACAGCAGTCTCTCAGGCGCCGATTTCGCTCAGTTGACCTGTTGTCGT
>NZ_JAPDBQ010000296.1:0-1160 GCF_027705325.1 Aeromonas sp. QDB18 | reverse complement strand
ATCCATTGACCGATCCTCAGGCTGTGTAAGAATCCGAAACTCCTTGTTGGGTTTCGGATTTTTTTATGCGTATCGACCAAGCTCTCGACTTCATTCACGCCTGTCCTCCCGGAAAGTTTGAGTCCCTGTCTGACCTGCTGTCACCTGAACTGGTGCAGGCTTGCTTGGCCGAGACGGGCTCCGTCTCCTTGCGCCGACGGCGCATGCCCATGGAGCGGGTGCTATGGGCCATTATCGGGATGTCCTTGTTTCGTCATGTCCCTATGGCCCAGCTGGCCAACCAGCTCGATATCCTGTTACCCGGCGACCGGCCGTTTGTCGTCCCCAGCGCCTTCATCCAGGCGCGCCAAAAACTGGCTGACCAAGCCGTTCGACAGGTGTTCCAGCAGACCGCCACACTCTGGCATCAGCTGTGTCAGCACCCCACCTGGGCCGGCTTGCAGCTGCTGGCCGTGGACGGGGTGGTCTGGCGCACGCCCGATACTCCGGACAATGCCGGCGCCTTTGCCAAGTCGAAAACCGTCCAGGGGGAGACGCAATATCCCCAGGTCCGCATGTTGTGTCAGATGGAGCTGACCAGTCATCTGCTGACCCAGACAGTGATGGACTCCTGTGCGGTAAACGAGATGGTGTTGGCAGAGCAACTGATTGAAAAAACACCCGATAATAGCCTGACCCTGTTCGATAAGGGCTTCTACTCACTGGGGTTACTCCATGCCTGGCAACGCCAGGGCGTAGCGCGTCACTGGCTTATTCCGCTGAAAAAGGGGGCTCAATACGAGGTCATCCGCAAGCTGGGGCGGCAGGATGTGCTGGTACGCCTCAGAGCCAGTCCGCAGGCCAAGAAGAAGTGGAGCGAGTTGCCGGAGCAGTTCGAAGCCCGGCTGCTGACCCGGACGGTAAACGGCAAGGAGCGGCAGGTGCTGACCTCGCTCACCGACCCGCTGCGCTTCCCGGCCAGCGAGTTGATGGAGCTATACCAGAATCGCTGGGAAATCGAGCTGGGCTATCGGGAGATGAAACATAGCCTGCAACAGCACCGGCTGACGCTGCGCAGCAAGAAACCCGATGGAGTAAGGCAGGAGCTATGGGGCTTGGTATTGGCCTATAACCTACTGAGATATCAGATGGTTAGGATGGCGGCGAGCTTAAAGGGCTAT
>NZ_JAPDBQ010000295.1:0-1170 GCF_027705325.1 Aeromonas sp. QDB18 | reverse complement strand
ACGGCTGACGGTAATACCCCATTACCCTGCCAGACAGTGCGCCTGCTGTGGGGGCAATGTGGTATTTCATGACAAACCCTACCGCGTCCATCAGGTCTTTGACCTGCCCGAGGTCAGCTACAGGGTGACCGAACATCAGCTCTTTAGCGGCACCTGTTGTCATTGCATCGAGACCAGCCCGGCTCCGTTGCCCGAGACGGTGAGCAGCAGCCAGATGGGGACCAACCTGCTGAGCTACATCGCCCTGCAAAGTGGTCTGTTTCACCAGAGCATTAGCCAGATACAACAACAGCTTAAACAGCACTTCGGCCTGAGCTTCAGTCGCGGCGCCATCAGCGAGGCGCAAGGGCGAGTCAGTGCCATGTTGACCCCGACGCACCAGGCCATCAAACAACAAGTGCAATCAGCCTCCTGTATCCATGCCGATGAAACACGGCATCAGCGTGGTGGTGAGCGGCGCTGGATGTGGCTGGCACTGAGCAAGGTGGCCGTCTGTTTCATGACGGCGTTTGGCCGGGGTCAGGATGCGGCCAAACGGCTGCTGGGCTCAGAATTGGATGGCGTGTTGGTGACAGACCAGTACGCAGGATACCGTTTCATCGACAGCAGCCAGCGTCAGCTGTGCTGGGCCCATGTACTGCGCAATGTGGCAGCGATTGCCGACAGCGGCGAAAAGGTCAATCAGCCCATTGGGGCCCGACTGGTGCTTCTCGCAAATAGCGTATTCAGGGTTCGACATGGCTATGAACAAGGCGTGTTGAGCCAGAAACAATATCAGCGAAGGCTTGAGCGATGTCGGCAAAGCTGGCGAAAAGAGCTGGGGCGAGGCAGTTTGCTGTGCAGCAAGCGCTACCGAGGTCGCTGTCGGCTACTGCTCAAGGATGATGAAATGCTGTGGCGTTTTCTGGAAAACGACGAGATAGCCTTGACCAATAATGAGGCGGAACGGGCGCTACGCGGGTATGTGCTGTGGCGCAAGGGGAGCTATGGCGTTTGGTCACATCGGGGAGAGCTGTTTCGGCAGCGCATCTTGTCTTTGATAGAGACAGCCAAGCGGTTAGGTCGCTGTCCGCAGGAATGGCTGAGGGCCGTGGTCAGTGCCTGCATAGAGAAAACAGACTACCCGCTCCCGGAAGAGTTGTTGTCAACATCCTCCCGGTGAACGGTTAC
>NZ_JAPDBQ010000294.1:0-1171 GCF_027705325.1 Aeromonas sp. QDB18 | reverse complement strand
GACGAGACGCGGATCCAGGTGCTCAAAGAAGAGGGAAAAACTGCGCAATCGGACAAATGGATGTGGGTGACCCGCGGTGGTCCGCCGGGCCGCTCCTCTGTGCTATTTGCCTACGATCCGTCGCGCGCCGGAAGCGTTCCTGTGCGTCTGCTGGAGGGCTTTAGTGGCATACTGCAGGCCGATGGTTATTCCGGCTATAGCCAGGTGTGCAAAGAGAGCGGCCTGACACGGATTGGCTGCTGGGATCATGCTCGGCGCAAATTCATCGAAGCGACCCGAGCTGCACCTAAGGGTAAAGACAAAGGTAAGAGCAAAGCCAGTACTGGCCTGGCCGATGTAGCATTGGGGTACATAGGTAAACTCTATGCCATCGAGCGGGAGCAGAAGGAGCGCAGTGATGCCGAGCGTTATCAGGCACGGCAGACACGTAGCATGCCCCTGTTGGCGGAGCTCAAAACCTGGCTGGACAATAACGTCGGCAAGGTGATGAAAGGCTCGCTGACTCGACAGGCGATGGAATACACGCTGGGGCAATGGCCCCATCTGGTGGGTTACTGCGTGCGGGGAGATCTGCACATCAGCAATATCCTGGCGGAGAACGCAATCCGCCCGTTCGCCGTGGGGCGCAAGGCCTGGTTGTTCGCCGACAGCGCGCAAGGCGCCAAGGCCAGCGCGACCTGCTACTCGTTGCTGGAGACAGCCAAAGCCAATGACCTGGAGCCATCAGCGTATATCAACTATGTGCTGGCGCAGATCGGCGAGGCCGATAGCCTGGAAAAACTCGAAGCCCTGCTACCCTGGAACGTCCCGCTGGAGCCCATTGCAAAAAAAGTGGCGCAATACAACGAAGGCAAGTAGGTCGATTTAGCGGCGCTTACAGTGCACCTGTGCCTTGCTTGCCCAGCACCGTGTCCGCCTCCCAATCACCGAGCCGCTCCCGGCTATCGACGATAGCCGGCCGTTCATCAATAGAGCGGGCTTCCTTGATGGGAGAACGCAGGCTGCTCGCCCCCTTGCGGTAGCGCTTGTGGCCCTGGCGCAGATGGCGGTACAACTGGCCACCCCGGGCTTTGTCGGCGGCCACATGGCGGTATATCCGACATTCCGCACCTGATTTAGGAATAAATTTGCCGATAGCGCTCACCCAATACCTCCAAAATGATCTGCTGGT
>NZ_JAPDBQ010000293.1:0-1183 GCF_027705325.1 Aeromonas sp. QDB18 | reverse complement strand
TAATGGTAACCCATTGATATTAAATGACTAAAATTTTCATTTTTTGTTCGTGGGATACTTGTTCGCACTTTCCTTAGTACTTTGTCGGTTCGATTGAAAAGAAACTCAGATAGATATCATCAGGGGACACCAAGCACAGATTGCTGTAAATCCGCATGGAAGGGCCATTGTATCCTCCTGAGTTTATCAGCATCCGTCAGTCATCTATGCGAACAGCAAGCCATTAACGTGCCAGTCTTGCCGCCAGCTTACCAACCACCTCCAGGACAAGCTCCCTGTCTGTTGTGTCGAGTTTGGCTAACTGTTGGCTAATCACCATGCCTTGTTCGGTGGGACGATTGCTGGTCTCACACAGGAAGTCTGCGAGATCACAGCCAAACAGCTGAGCCAGCTCAGCGAGCCGCACGACTGTCGGCACCACGAGACCTCTCTCCATTCGGGAGACTGCTTCCATACCTATTTTTAGGTGCTCAGCCACTTGATCTTGAGTCAGCCCTGCCTGGTGGCGTTGGCGTCCAATCGCTTTACCAACGCTCTTGGCAAGCTCTTCAAAGTTGATGTCAGTCATAAGTCCTCCAGTCAACCCTTATGGTTGACCATGGACCCATTGACATTAAGGACTCAAAAGGTTGAATATCAACTAATTAGATCTATTTTTGAAATTTCTAGACCTAAAATGAATGGAGCTCACATCACAATCTAATACCTAATCTTCCACGGTGGCCTTTGTCATCTACCAGTGCATCCACTGGCAGCATGCTAGCCACACTCTACCAACCGACTTGGGATCTCGTCGGATGGCCCCCTATTGCCAACATCCTGTAACAGGAGAAATAAACATGATCATTCCACTGCTATGGTTCGGACTTGCCTTGCTGCTAGGCATTGTTGCCTCGAGCAACGGTCGCTCATTTTGGGGGTGGTTCATTCTCGGGCTGATCATCGACCCGATTTTGGCGGGATTACTCTACTGGTTGGTCTGTAGAGATCGCTGACAGCGCTCCATTGAGGTGCACTCATAGGTGGTCAAATTTACATCATAAAGGTTTGCGATATGGGAATTTGGAAAACACTAACAACGATTAATGGCAGCAGCCTAGGAGGCCTTCATGTACAGGATCTTTAGCAGCAACCAATTGAAATAGATATAAAAATGGCTTCGATTGTGATCTGATTTTATCGC
>NZ_JAPDBQ010000292.1:0-1195 GCF_027705325.1 Aeromonas sp. QDB18 | reverse complement strand
AGAGAGTAATAGATCAGAACGGCCGATCGCCGTCAAGCACTGAAAATAGCAAAATCAGGTGCGGAATGACGGTTTGATCCGTAGTCCAAGTAGTAGGCGTGTCATACAGTTTTTGACCCTATGTGGAGCTCTGGGTTTTAAGGCGCGTCATATTCAGTTGACGCTGCAGTTACCCGGTGCAGATGTCATGCAAAAAACGCATATCTTGGGGCAATGGAATGGCTTGCTACAATGCGCTGGTCTTGCTGGTGTGCCGATAGAGGAGGGAAAGCAGCAAGACTGGCCATATTTGCCCAAGCATGATGGTTTAGGGGTCATGGAAGTGCGTCTGCTCAATAGTAAGCTGGGGGGGCGGGGACGCAGACAACGGGCATTTTTGTCGATGATGCAGCTCATGCTCATTCTGTCTGCAACCTTGAAGCCTCTGTAATCACTGGCCTGCAAGAATCAGTACTGCCCCGGGGAGCTGGCGGATCATGTCGGGAGTCTCCTGAGCATGCGGTTCCCATGCTTGATGAAACGAAAATGTGCCGGTTTATCCTCAAACAGCATGTGCGAACGGGCCGATTGGCATGAGTTGTGGTCAGCATTCCTCAATATGCCCTCAATGGCATATTGTTCGCTCCGATGCTTGGAATATGGAGCCAACATGCTTGATAGCATACGGTGACAATCCCAATCCTCACGCGCTAATTCCTCCATGGGGGCGGCAAGCAACGCAAAATTCAAGCATTCGTGTGCACCTGTTTGGTAGCTATGGATCCCAGCTTCTGTTTGGCTATAGATCTTGCCCAGGTCATGGAACAAGCCAGCAACAAGTGCCAGCTGACACTCCTTGGTCGGATGATGCAAGCGCAATGCATTGCTATATGCCAATTCAGCCACCTCGAGACTGTGGACCAACAGACCGTGAGGGAAGGCATGATGATCCTGGTAACTGGCCGGCATGGTAATGAAGGCGTTAAATTGCTCGGGGTGTGTCGACCAGTAGGAGACAAACCGATGCAGGCAAGGATCGGTGATAAAACCCAGTAACCCAACGAATCGAGTCAGTAGCGGCAAGCGGCCTTTGTTGAGTCGGCTGATAGCGTTGGAATACAGTTCATAGCTGATCATGGCGGCCTTGTTGCACAATTCCAAAGCAGGACAGCAGTCTCTCAGGCGCCGATTTCGCTCAGTTGACCTGTTGTCGTAC
>NZ_JAPDBQ010000291.1:0-1214 GCF_027705325.1 Aeromonas sp. QDB18 | reverse complement strand
TTAATCAGATCGCACAAACGACGCCGAGTTCCCTTCTTTCCCGGATAAGTGATCTACATTTCGGAACGGTTATTTAGGCTTAACGGGATGAAACGGGAGGGGAAATCTCTGCCGCTGAGCGAGTGGCGTGCCATATGGGGAGCGGGTGCTGTACTTGCTGTGTCAGGGAAGAGGGGGCCGGGCAGATGAAGGAGAGGGATAGGTGTACGCCGATGTGTTGATCCTGCTGATCTTCGCCGTTGTGCTGGTAGCCATTTTCCGGCGCCTCGGCCAGCCGGTGATCCTTGCCTATCTGTTTGCCGGCATGCTGCTCGGCCCCCGCGGCGTGGCCATCGTCACGGGTCAGGCCATGATGCAGACCATAGGAGAGCTTGGCATCGTGTTCCTGATGTTCTCCCTCGGGCTCGAGTTCTCCCTGCCGCGTCTGCTCGCCATGCGCAAGCTGGTGCTGGGGGTCGGCAGCCTGCAGGTGCTGCTCACCTCACTGCTGTTTTTCGGGCTCGGCTGGTGGTGGGGGCTGAGCCTGGCCCAGGCGCTGGTGGTGTCAGGCACCCTGGCGCTCTCCTCCACCGCCGTGGTGATCAAGCAGCTCGGCGAGCTCAAGCAGCTCCATACCCGGCGAGCCCAGCTCGGGGTGAGCGTGCTGCTGTTCCAGGATCTCGCCGTGGTGCCCCTGCTGGTGATGATCCCCATCCTGGCCCAGCCCGAGGTGCAGGACAGCGCCCTGCTGGCGGAGGTCGCCTGGGCCTCCCTCAAGGGGTTGTTTGCGCTCTCCGTGCTGCTGGCGGTGGGGAAGTGGCTGCTGCCCCTGCTGTTTTTCGAGGTGGCGCGCGCACGTTCAGATGAACTCTTCGTACTGAGTGCCCTGCTGGTGGCATTGCTGGCGGCCTCCCTGACCCAGTGGATGGGGCTCTCCATGGCGCTCGGTGCCTTTCTGGCGGGCATGATGCTGGGGGAGTCCCACTATCGTCATCAGCTCGAAGTGGACATCAAGCCGTTTCGCGACGTGTTGATGGGGCTCTTCTTCATTACCATCGGCATGACCATGGACTGGGCGCTGGTGGCGGGCGCCTGGTGGCAGGTGCTGGCCTGTGTGACGGGGCTCATCCTGTGCAAGTCGCTGCTCATATTGCTGGCGGTAACCGTTCACCGGGAGGATGTTGACAACAACTCTTCCGGGAGCGGGTAGTCTGTTTTCTCTATGCAGGCACTGA
>NZ_JAPDBQ010000290.1:0-1225 GCF_027705325.1 Aeromonas sp. QDB18 | reverse complement strand
GCGATAAAATCAGATCACAATCGAAGCCATTTTTATATCTATTTCAATTGGTTGCTGCTAAAGATCCTGTACATGAATGCTGGCTCATCACCAAAGACCAGCGCAAGCAGCTGTTTAGCCCCTATCAGCTCGTCAACTACAAGGGCACCTGGCACTTGGTCGGCGTCAGCGAGGGGAGATTGCAAGCCTATCCGCTGAGCAACATCGCACTGGTTGAGCTATCGCAACAGACCTTTACCCGTGATGCGCTCATTCAACGACAGATCGATACCGACCCGACGCTCTGGCGCTCCGGCATGATCGAGGTGCTCCTCAAGGCCAATGCATCCATCGCTATCAACTTTCAGCATCGCCCGTTGCTGCCCGAGCAGGAGATTGTCAAAACCCTGGATGACGGTGCGCTGTTATTGAGCAGTCGCGTGCTCGATGCCAATCAAATTCTGCCTGTCATCAAATCCTGGATGCCGGAACTCACCGTGATCTCGCCCGGCTTTATCCATGAGCAGATCGTCCGTGATTTACGCCATTTATTGACCCTGATGAGTCAGGCTCCACCCTGATTCATTTATGACAAAGATCCCAGTTTATACATCTGGCGACAGCGCCTGACATGCCGCGACACCACCTGTCGCCACTGTTCTGCATTGTCGTCAACCATCAAGCAGTAGCAATCCAAGGAGTGATGCATGAGTAAAATGATCCAGATGAAAGAGTCCACCGCAAAGCGCGAAGTGAAGCAGGAATACGGCCTGACCGAAACGGATGGCCAGGCTTTCTGGGATCGGGTGAACCGGGTGATCGGTGAATCCCGAGAGGAAGTCGATAATGAAGACCGCGTTCCTGCCGGATATGAAGTGTATCGATAACGTCAACGCGTACATGTTAGTTGGTCATTAGTTGACTCCTGTGAGCGATATCTGCCACGAAACGCTCGTAACGACAAAGCGGCCAGTTCTACTGGCCTCTTTTTTTTTGGACCGTTCGACAGCACAGGCTGAGATCACACCAGTGAGCAATACCGGGGTAATCTCCGCATGGCGAGGCACCTGTATCGCGGTTTAGCGACCCAATGAGCCGTTTTGGCTGCGCCGCCCTCCAAACCTCCGCAACAAGATCATCCTGGCCTTCTCGGCCTGCTAAAACGTTCCTCCCTCAGAGATCCCCTCATTTTTAGAGACTCAAATAATTCCAAGTGTGCGGGTATATAAGCGGTGTTGCTTCAGGT
>NZ_JAPDBQ010000289.1:0-1254 GCF_027705325.1 Aeromonas sp. QDB18 | reverse complement strand
TCACGCAAGAGGCAATAGTGGATCACCGGACGATCGTCTCATTTTTTACCTGTCAACTGGTCTGGGTGAACCGTTACGATCCAGCGGCCGGTTTTGCCATTCGTGGACCTGCTCGATGACACGTTCGGTCACCTTCGATACCAGCCCCGCCGAGATGTCGGCGTCATACATCTCTTTGAACGCGTCCACGATATCGCGCGTGCTCAAGCCTTTGGCGTAGAGGGCGAGGATCTGGTCGTCCATCTGGGTCAGGCGGGACTGGCCCTTGCGGACAAACTGAGGCTCGAAGGAGGCGTTACGGTCACGAGGCGCCTGGATGGTGACCTCTCCATGCTGGCCTTTTAGGCGCTTGATGGAATAGCCATTGCGATTGTTGCCGGTCCCGCGGCCTTGTGGAGCGTGTTTCTCATAGCCCAGATGCTCGTCCATCTCGGCATTGAGCGCGGTCTCGACGGTAAGCTTGATCAGCTGTTGGGTGAGGGTGCCGAGATCTTTTTCAGATTTGATGTCTTTGGCCAGCTCAGCGGCCAGTGCTTTGAGTTTGTCTTGGTCCATTTCGGCTTACCCACGAAGGTATCCTTTTGAAAAAGTTACTTATTCGTGGGCGGTTACACAATTGGATTTACAGGCTCTGAAGCGATTTTTAAGCGCCTTGTTATGCTAACGGCCTTTGACACAAACACCTTTAATTTGGCCACTCTCTTTGTAGCATTTGTTGCTCACACCACAATCGGTATCAAACGAACACGTGTCTCCATAGGTGCGATCAAGGTCTAATGGGTCTCTGACGGGCACTCGATCATTGCTGTTACCAGGATTCATGCCACCGGCACAAATACCATAGATATTTCCTTGCGATTTAACGCACTTACTACCAACCCCGCAGTCAGTGTCAAATGAACAAGCGAAAGCTTGATACGACGCAAGACTAAAGATTAAAGCTAGGGTGATTTTTAGTGATTTCATTGGTTTTCTCCTTTTTGAGCATAACGCTTTTTATACAGCAGACAGCCTTAAGGAAGGTGCGAACAAGTCCCTGATATGAGATCATGTTTGTCATCTGGAGCCATGGAACAGGGTTCATCATGAGTCATCAACTTACCTTCGCCGACAGTGAATTCAGCAGTAAGCGCCGTCAGACCAGAAAAGAGATTTTCTTGTCCCGCATGGAGCAGATTCTCATATACAGGACCTTAAGAAAACACTTCATTTGAAATTCCTTCTAAGGTCCTGTTCTGTATCGATTTTCGCTGC
>NZ_JAPDBQ010000288.1:0-1254 GCF_027705325.1 Aeromonas sp. QDB18 | reverse complement strand
CAGGGCGGGATCGTGAATGTTTTTTAACCATGTAAACAGGTTTGACCTCACGATCTGACTATGATCTTATGTGCTCTTTTCTGGAGCCATGTGATGTCAGTCGATGCCCTCTTTACCCGGTTTTTCAGTGAAATCCACGATAACCGCCAGCCCGCGAAAATCTCTTATCCCTTTTACGATGTCCTGTTTCTGACCGTTTGCGCTGTGATTGGTGGCGCTCAGGGGTGGGAGGACATCGAAGACTTTGGCGAGGTCCATCTGGCATGGCTTCAAGATAAGGGACTGTTTCTAAATGGTATTCCTGTGCATGACACCATCGCCAGGATCATCTCCCGCATCCAGCCAGAGCAGTTTCAGGCAGCATTCATTCGCTGGACCCAGGCCATCCAGCAGCAGATGGATGGGGCATTGATTGCCGTTGATGGCAAGACCCTGCGTCGCTCCTATCAACCCGGAGATCGTTCATCGACTATCCACATGGTCAGCGCCTACGCCGCCGCCAACAAACTGGTGCTCGGTCAGGTGAAAACCGCTGAAAAATCCAACGAAATCACCGCCATTCCCGAATTGTTGGCACTGCTCGACATTCGTCAATGCCTGGTTTCCATCGATGCCATGGGCTGCCAGACTGCCATTGCCACGTCTATCCGGCAGCAGGGTGGGGATTATCTGTTGGCCGTCAAGGGGAATCAGCCCAAGCTGCTTGAGGCCGTGAAACAGGCGCTCGCTCCGGCCATGGCCACCCCGCTGTCAGCGCAGACGGCGGCGGTAGAACAGGCTCATGGGCGCGTTGACGGTCGTGAATATCACGTCATCCCGGCCGGGGAACTGGCGGCCCAGTTTGCCGATTGGGACGGGTTGCAGAGCCTGGGTGTAGCCATCTCTTATCGTATTGAAAAAAATCAAAAAATAGCTATAGAACAACGTTATTTCATCAGCTCAAAGGTGCTTGACCGAGATGAGTTTGCCCGTGCCGTGCGCGGTCATTGGGCCATCGAAAACGAGCTTCACTGGGTGTTGGATGTGACGATGGGAGAAGATGCGTGCCCCATCTATCGCGAAGACGCGGCGGAGAATCTGGCCTGTATCCGACACATGGCCGTGAACATGCTAAGGGCGGAAACATCACGCAAAGCGAGCATCAGACGCAAGCAGAAAATAGCGGCGATGAGCAGTGACTATCTGGACACTGTGCTCGCAGCTGGCCTGCAAAAACTCTCTGAAATTTAACAGGATGTTCACGCTCTCACCCTG
>NZ_JAPDBQ010000287.1:0-1301 GCF_027705325.1 Aeromonas sp. QDB18 | reverse complement strand
AATATCTGGAAACGGTACTCAATGCGGGTCTCAAAAAACTGGGTGAAATTTAACAAAATGTTCACGCTCTCACCCTGGTTCAGCACTGACGTGGTTGCCATCGTCAAATGTCAGCTGAGCTAAGTTTCAATAACTCAACAACGCAATAGAAAAAGGACTGGTTAGCCAGTCCTTTTGACATCAAATCAGGAATTCTTCCAACTGCCTGCCTTGCTCCAGCATGGCGGCCAACGCTTTAGGAGTGCGTCCCTGGCCGGTCCAGGTGCGCTCTTCACCATTTGCCATATAACGATACTTCGGCGGACGCGGAGCACGTTTCGTGCCATCACGTTGAGCTTTCCCGGCTGGAACGCCCTGTACGAGCTCAGTAGGGTCAATGCCAGCATCAGCCAGCATTGCTTGGAATTCGGCCAGCTTGGCCAAACGCTCGGCATCGGCTGCGCGGGTCTTTTCTATCTCAGCAACCCGCTCGTTATAAATCGAGGAGAACTTCTCATTCGCTTCTTGCAACTGTTCAAAGGAGAGCTCACGCAATGCAGCCCGCAAGCTACGGATATTCAGCAACACTTTCAGAAATTCAGTCATGATTAAGATCTCTCAATAAGGGGCACACCGTCAGCCACATGGATAGCTACTGACTCTGGTGATATAGGTCTTTCAATCTGGATCGTTCTGGTGACTGGTCTGAATAGTGAACAGCACGATTCAGGTAGTAATAACAGTGTTGAATTTTACGCTATTACACCTCATCGATGCAAATGCCATTAATTATCGTTTTAGCATTCTGTCGTCATCAGTGTCCATTTGAATTTGTTGTATTTATACGCAACACATAAAAACGAGGGGACCAACCCCCTCGCTATGCTTAACAGCCTAATCATCCCAATTAATGCTACTAGAATGTTCATACAGAAGCAGCCGCTATTTATACTACCCCAGTTACCGGCTTCGCTTAGACGAGCTTACAGGGCCTCTCGTGAATGCTAACAGCTCTTCAGGAGTAATACGCTCTAAAGCGAGCAATTTTTTAATGTCAGCTATCACCTGCCGTCGCTCATCCTCTTTTACTCTCGCAGCCTCCTCCTCCTCAATGCGCTCCAGCGCTATCGCCTCGATTTCCACATTCAGTGCTAACAAATCCTCCGAAGACAAACCCTTTAATGTCGATCGTAATGATCGGGTATCTGTATACACACTTGATACAAGTTTCATTCGCCCCCCTAAGGAAGGTGCGAACAAGTCCCTGATATGAGATCATGTTTGTCATCTGGAGCCATGAAAAAGGGTTCATCATGAGTCAT
>NZ_JAPDBQ010000286.1:0-1309 GCF_027705325.1 Aeromonas sp. QDB18 | reverse complement strand
ACCAGCGGGGCTGACGCCCCGGCGAAATTCCCCTCCCACCTACGTCGGAGGGAGTCCCCTTTCGCATTTAAGATGGTCTCGGGGCAACCATGAATTTTGCAGCATCAACCTCGAATCGGCTGACCCCGATCTGCTGCAGGTAGAGCACCAGGGTATCGAGCTTGCGAAAGACCCTGAGTTGCTTGCTACGTTGGGCGGCCAGGGCGCGTTCGGCCAGGCCGTAGCGCACCAGCAGGGTCCAGCCGCCAGGTTGTCCGACCGCGACAACGACGCGCACAGCACCGGCCGCCACCAGTTGCACCAGGGTGGGATGAGTGATGGTTTTCATGGAATGCTCCGACACAAGGGATAGTGCGGCGCAGAATGGGAGATAACGCCCTGCAAAACAAGCCATCTTGCAGGCTGATAGGCAGCAAAAAGGGGCTTGGATTTACCATAAGCCCCCCTTATGCGCGGTAATGGTGTATCGTGCACGGCGCTGGATGCGCCCGTGATGCCCAAATTATCGAGTTGTTCGCAAGCCTCCGCTCACCCAATCGATACAGCCTATCTGGAAAGCTTCAACCTCAATGGCCAAGGGAAGGTCGCAAATCGTAATGAAATGCCAACAGGAACTAAGACCATGAACCGCACTTTTTGGAACAAGCCACATATTCGTCGATGGGCCATATTTGCCCTGCTGCCCCTGTTGGCCGCTACCTTGCCACTACTGCTAGAGGCGAGCTATCGCGCCTACCTGAACCTTGGAACCCATTTCAACAAAGGGGAAGGGCTGTTTATCTGCGCTATCTTCTATTTTATCGCCCTGCGGGTACGCAGTCGCGGGTTCAACATCATCACAGCAGCGCTGTTTTTCTACTTCATTTTCAGCCAACTCGCCCACCTCGGGATCTATCACTCCTGGCTCTCACCAACCGAAATTTTGCTCTTTTTCGAAGAGTTTTCTGAGGTCTATCGCACCGGTATCACCATGCTACCCAGCTTGCTATTACCGCTGCTGATCGCTCTGCTCTCTTTGTTACCTATTGTGCTACTACGTCATGCCACCATGCCAAAAAGCGACAGCCGCCGCTTGATCGCCTTTTTTTCGTTAATCTTGATTGCCCCGGTAATTCAATCCGCTCTTGCCAAGAGCAAGAGTGAAGATGCTCCCCATCTACGCTACTCAGCACTGCGATCAGCCATTCAAACCTCGTCAATATTCCTAGGTAAAACGGTTCCCGACCAACTAAGCAGGGCGAGATCGTGAACGTTTTGAAGCAATGTTAAGAGGATTTGACCGACCGATCTGGGTGTGATCTTATACTCT
>NZ_JAPDBQ010000285.1:0-1315 GCF_027705325.1 Aeromonas sp. QDB18 | reverse complement strand
TAAATCAAAGACTTACATGTTGTGAACTGGCGACTATGTCCTTGCCTTACTCTATACCGAATTCTGAGGTGGCCCACACAAGAGATAACAAAATGATTATTTCCGTCACCGCAGCTATATATGCGAATAAATAAAGCTGATTATTTTTTGGGGGGTTAAATGATAGAGAGGCATTTAAAAAAAATCACGGCCTTGGTTTTTATTGTTGCTTATGTACTAGCTAAAGTTCTGATCGGCCCAATAACATGCAATAGCGGATGGAGCTCCCCATCCATTGGTCTTAGTGGTGCTTGTTCACATCATGGAGGTGTAGCTTCATGGAAAGGCACGTTACCAATATTATTAAGCGCCGCTGCTGCATTGTTTTTTTATTTTCATTTTAAACGCCAATGTCGAAATGCGCCTGATGTTTCAACTTCCCCTCTAATGGCAACTGCTTTTTTAAAAGTGGATATGGAGCAACAAGCGGTTGTTAGTAATGATGCAGAAACTCCTGCATCAGCAGGTAACTCAAAAAAGGATAGAGGTTGTAAAAATAAACCTTTATGCCCAAGGTGTCATTCCGCAATGAGACTAAGAACAGCAACTAAAGGCAATAATGCAGGACATAAATTTTGGGGGTGTAGTAAATATCCTAGGTGTAAAGGTACTCGATCCTATTTGCCTGAGAGCAAGTGAAGGATGGTTGCACTGTTGTTGGTGTTGAGCACAACACGGGGGTGTTGTAACGTACTGTCCATAAAAGACAAACCCCGAATCTCTGTCTAATCAACTTGGCGGAAGATAACAGAGAGTTCGGGGCCGTGACTTAATCACAGGAACAAGAATACCACATGGATCACATCAGACAACCCAGCACCGCCAATAAGCGCGGTGTTCGATGGTAAAACCAGCGCTTCAAGCCGCCGAGTTTGTCGATCGTCTCCCTCGTCGCCCCTACTGCACTGATGATCCGGCGCTGGGTCTGCATATCCGCCCGCAGGCAACTGCGCTGGCCTTCCGTCACATTCAGCACAATCCACCGCCGCACGTATCCTGCATTGTGTTTGATGTGGACAGAAAGCCCTATGAGCAACGGCGAGAGGGGTATCAAGAGTGGCGAGAACGTGGCTTGCCTGCGCCGCATTGGATAGCGATCAACCCCGAGAATGGCAATTACCACATTGGCTATCTGTTAGCCGCGCCCGTGGCTCGCACCAGTGCCGCAAGGCTTAAGCCGCTGCGCTATTTGGGGTCGGTTCAGAAAACGGAAAATAAAGCACGCTAAGCCGTTGCCCGACATCCCAAAGGACGATGGCCCAGTTCAGTGCGAGCT
>NZ_JAPDBQ010000284.1:1173-1332 GCF_027705325.1 Aeromonas sp. QDB18 | reverse complement strand
CGATGTGGAGCGGGTGATGTCACTTTGTAGCCGAGATTGGATAAAGCTGACCTAATGTTTAATCCGATTGGTATGAGCTGTACCAGGAACGCCAGGAGTGGGGAGTTTGTTACCCCTGTGACCAGGTGCGCCGGCAGCCGCTGGCGAGGCCTGCAGATC
>NZ_JAPDBQ010000284.1:0-1166 GCF_027705325.1 Aeromonas sp. QDB18 | reverse complement strand
GGACCAGGAACGCCAGGAGTGGGGAGTTTGTTACCCCTGTGACCAGGTGCGCCGGCAGCCGCTGGCGAGGCCTGCAGATCTGCTCCGGAGCGGGAACAAATCGCACGGCTTGGGCCGTGACCATCGAGCACCAGGAACGCCAGGAGTGGGGAGTTTGTTACCCCTGTGACCAGGTGCGCCGGCAGCCGCTGGCGAGGCCTGCAGATCTGCTCCGGAGCGGGAACAAATCGCACGGCTTGGGCCGTGGCCATCGAGCACCAACCCTAGTCTAGTTCTAACTCTGTGTGATAGTTGATCAGCGTGGTATATCGATACTCTGCGCTGTTCAAAATATTCCGATCGTTTTTTCTACAGGCCGCAATGTAGCGTTCAACATAACTGGAAAATTGTTTGGTCACATGATCATCAATTCCAACGAGTTTTCGACCAGCTTCTTTTGATCGGAGAACGAATACATCAGCAGTGATATGTGCGGCGTTTCGGATGAGAAGAGCCTTGGAGTAATCCAAACCCATTCCTTTGGATTTCGCCGCTTGATCCTTATTTCTCTCCAGAATTTTTGCTGCAGAGTGGGAAATGTTGCTGCGAACAGGAATAGCAAAAATCAATCCATTGACATGGACTTGTACGATTCCATGCCCCCGAATTTTGTTGTCGCTCCAGGTGCCTGCTTCCATATCGTAATCGAGAGCCTGCGGTATATGTGGATTGTCCGTGTAAAAGGAACTATCGAGTTTTTTGAGCTTCAATTTCCGTCCTCCAATACGAAAAAACCCCGACACAAGTCAGGGTTTCTCGGTAGCCACAATACAGGAATTTGGGTTTTTAACGTGGGGATGTTCCTACCACCACAACAAACAGGAATTTGGGTTTTTAACGTGGGGATGTTCCTACCGCCACAAGGCTACATAATTAAGATAGCACTCAAAGTCCCAAAAAACAACATTACCAGGAGTGGGGCGTTTGTTACCCCTGTGACCAGGTGCGCCGGCAGCCGCTGGGGAGGCCTGCAGATCTGCTCCGGAGTGGGAACAAATCGCACGGCTTGGGCCGTGGCCATCGAGCACCAGGAACACCAGGAGTGGGGAGTTGGGGAGCCCGCAGAATTCGGAAAAAATCGTACGCTAAGGTTTTCCGGGCATCCGTAAGGGCCGAAACTTCCCGTC
>NZ_JAPDBQ010000283.1:0-1360 GCF_027705325.1 Aeromonas sp. QDB18 | reverse complement strand
GATCTCGCACCTCGATAACTGTACGTAAGATCAGTATAGTTCGTGGTAACTGACTGCTAATCATGGGTAATCAGGATAAGGTTTGATTAATGCCTGACTCATCAAAATGCATTGCGATTAAATGGCCGGTATCACCATTTAACATTACGCAATCACTTTGCTGTTTCTGCATCAATTGATAAGCAGATTCATAGTGCACCAGTTGAGCTGCACTAAAATGCTCACGCATCAAGATAGTTTTAAGCACCAAGCCATAACTATTCGGTAATTTTTCTGCGACTAATACATAGTCAGGCATGATGAAATGCACATCATTGCCTAATAATCGGAATGACAGATTTTCACGCAAGATGTAACTAAACAGCGGAAAAAGCACCTTGCCAATCTGTTTAATACCCGTTAGCCCTAATCGCTGCACGATGCGGATCAAGAAATGCTCATGTAAAAACAACCGGCTTAAAAATCGGCGATGACCTTTAATATCCCCTTTCATCACTCTTCGGCTATCCCAGCCATCGATCACCAAACAACAAATATTGCCGATATTGTTTAAGTGATGAAATTCCGTCTCTACCGATGTCATGACTGAATGGAAATGCCAGCTTGAATGGTGGTGACAAACCCGATGATCGAGCATGAACTCACCACGGCATCGCACTAATTCTTCGATATACCGTAGATGATTTTTTCGTGAATTGAATTTTGCTAACCCAGTTTTAAGCTTCTTATAAAACTCATCATACCGTTCGGTTGCTTTTCGAAACGCCCCTTTCACTTCTGCTTTCGCTACTGATTCATGCTTAAACATGACGACCCCATATGCACTCTCAAAGTACATGCACGGTAAAACAAAAACTATGTGTAGTCAACAAGTGCACATGCATTTACAAAGTACACTTTATGTGTTACCTTTTTTGCATTCGAACTCCGATAGGAGCAGCGAACAAAAACTGAGCATTCATGCTCTTACCCTGTCCCGCAAGGTGGAGCAGAGCGACGCGAAACGGCGTTGTTGAACAAAAGAATCTTTCTCTGGTTAAGCTCGGCATGAGCCTGAAAATCTCATCTGAAAGCCGCATTCCAGTGTCTCAGACATGGAGAGGCGCAGAGACATCCTCTGATTTTCATAACCCAAACCGCGCAGATATGCGTTTGTTCAACAAGGCCACGCGAAACTGGACGCCTCTCGGCGCTGTGATGTTGAATCCAGAGCGACCTGGGGCAGAGCCAAAATTGGCAGCTT
Organism: Aeromonas sp. QDB18; assembly: GCF_027705325.1. NCBI lineage: Bacteria > Pseudomonadati > Pseudomonadota > Gammaproteobacteria > Aeromonadales > Aeromonadaceae > Aeromonas > Aeromonas sp. QDB18. The sequence goes on along the minus strand of NZ_JAPDBQ010000283.1, from coordinate 117 downwards.
AAAACAGGTTTACGCGACAATTATCTTGAAAAGCGCCGGGATGCATATTCCGGCCGATCATGAACACCAATTCCGATTCAACGTGAACACCATTTCCGGACCAATGTGAACGCTCAT
>NZ_JAPDBQ010000281.1:0-1400 GCF_027705325.1 Aeromonas sp. QDB18 | reverse complement strand
TTTTTTGCCTACAAAACAAATACTTATAGGCCTGTGATATGCAGTTAACTTTATAGTCAGGATCGCCTTCACACTTTTTAATCGTCACTGCACGTCATTTCAGCTCAAAAAATGCGCATGAAATCCAAAAAATGATAATTTCCATGATTTCCATAGTTAACAATTTGCTCACATCCTCACCCTGAAATTTGACCTGGTGATCCGGCTGTGATCTCATGCTCCTTTTCAGGAGTGCTCTCATGTCTATTGATGCCGTTTTCGCTCAGTTCTTCGACAATATTCACGACCCTCGCCAGCATGCCAAGATTTATTATCCCTTCTACGATGTCCTGTTTCTCACCGTCTGTGCCGTGATCGGCGGGGCTGAGGGCTGGGAAGATATTGAGGATTTCGGCGAGGTTCATCTTCCCTGGTTTCAATCCAAGGGACTGTTTAAAAACGGCATTCCTGTCCATGACACCATTGCCAGGATCATCTCCGGCATCAAACCAGAGCCGTTTCAGGCCGCCTTTGTGCGGTGGACTCAAGCCATTAACCAGCACACCGATGGCGCCCTGGTCGCTATCGATGGCAAAACCCTGCGCAGTTCCTATGACCGTGAGGATCGAACGTCGACCATTCACATGGTCAGTGCCTATGCCGCCGCCAATAAGCTGGTGCTCGGACAGATAAAAACCGACGCCAAGTCCAATGAAATTACCGCTATTCCCGAGTTGCTGGCGCTGCTCGACATCAAAGGCTGCCTGGTATCCATCGATGCGATGGGGTGCCAGACCGAGATCGCCGAGACCATCCTTCAGCAAGGTGGCGATTACTTATTGGCCGTCAAAGGCAACCAACCCAAGTTGTTCGAGGCGGTTCGACAGGCCCTCGCCCCGCTGGCGGCCACCCCGTTATGCGCAGAGACGATGACGCTTGAGAAGGCTCATGGCCGCATCGATGGTCGTGAGTACCATGTCATGGCGGCGGGCGAGTTGGCCGCCCAGTTTCCTCATTGGAAACAGTTGCACAGCATTGGCGTGGCCATCTCCTATCGCGTTGAAAATATGCAAAAAATTACCATAGAGCAGCGTTATTTCATCAGTTCCAAAGCGTTGGTGCAGGATGAGTTTGCGCGAGCGGTGCGTGGGCACTGGGCCATCGAAAATAGCCTGCACTGGGTGCTGGACGTCACGATGGGCGAGGATGATTGCCCGATTTATCGCGGTGATGCCGCAGAGATTTTGGCGTGCATCCGGCACATGGGGCTGAACATGCTCAGGGCCGAGACTTCACGCAAGGCGAGCGTAAGACGGAAGCAAAAAATCGCAGGAATGAGCAGTGAATATCTGGAAACGGTACTCAATGCGGGTCTCAAAAAACTGGGTGAAATTTAACAAAATGTTCACGCTCTCACCCTG
>NZ_JAPDBQ010000280.1:0-1457 GCF_027705325.1 Aeromonas sp. QDB18 | reverse complement strand
CGCACCAGTCCTTCCCGATTAGCCAACTGGCAGCAGGCCTCGACCCGTGATGGCGGATACTCCCGGCTAAGACTCAGTAGCCCCAGGCAGAGTCGGTATGCCTGCTCGGCATGGGCTTTCTCTGCCAGCCGTTCGCTAACCCAGCACAGGGTGCCCGGTCCGATGTCAGCAGCCCACTGTTTAAGACGGCCTGGCGTCCAGCGTTGCTGCTTGCTGTGACGTTCCGGCATGTGTTCCGGGAGCGTGCTCATCCCCGGGATGGTTTTACGCGGATGGCTCGCGACCAGCTGTTGCTGGTGATAGACCTGAAGCAGGGTATCGCCCGCATGGAGCTCCAGTTGCTGACCCACATACTGGTGCGGCACTGAGTAGTGGTGCTGCTCATAGCTGACGTGATAGTCGATGTTGACCTTGACCGTTTTGATGGCGACATAGCGATAGGGATGCACCGGCAGTGGTTCCAGTGCCGGGCGGTCCAACTGCTCAAACGCCTCGCGCCGGTTACCGGGCAGTTGCTTGAACGGGCGCTCGTTGAGTTCGTTCAGCAAGGCCCGGATGCACTGGTTGAGCTCGGCAAGCGAGAAGAAAGTCTGATGGCGCAGGCGGGCCAGGATCCAGCGCTCGACGATCTGCACACCCACTTCAGCCTTGGCTTTGTCCTTGGGCTTGTAAGGGCGCGCTGGCATCACCGCTACCTGATAGTGCTCGGCCAACTGCTGGTAACTGGGGTTGAGCTCGGGATCGTATCGGCAAGCCTTGCTGACACCACTCTTGAGGTTGTCGGGGATCAGCAGTGCCGGGGTCCCGCCGAAAAACTCAAAGGCACGGACATGGCTTTGCAGCCAGTCCGGCAGTGACTGGGACCAGGTGGCCTCGGCAAAGGTGTAGTTGGACGCACCAAGCACAGCGACAAAGATCTGGGCCTGACGGACCTCACCCGTAGTCGGCGAGACGATGGGCACCGTGGGCCCGCAGTAGTCGATAAAGAGTTTTTCGCCCGCCTTGTGGAGCTGGCGCATGGAGCGCTTTTGCAACTGACACCAGGACTTGTAACGGTCGCAGAACTGGGAGTAGCTGTAACAGCTGTTGGGATAGCGCTGGGTGTACTCCTCCCAGAGCAGTTGCTTGGAGACCCCCTTGCGCTTGAGCTCCTGATGGACAGAGGGCCAATCCGGTACAACATGGCGGGCCGAGATGGTGGTATCGGCCTGCGGATAGAACAGGGCCGCCAGTTGGCCATCATCAAGCTCGGTAGGTAAGGGCCAGGTCAGACCGAGCGTCTGGGCACTTTTGAGGAGTTTCTGGATGGAGCCGACACTGACCTTGGTGCAACAACTTATCTGGCGAACAGAGAGGTCAGCTTCCAGCCTCAGTCGCAGTACTTCACGAATTTTACGCATTGCAATCCTCTTGGCAGACATAGGCTCTTCCCTGGCAAAAGGGAGAGCGTATCAAAG
>NZ_JAPDBQ010000279.1:0-1459 GCF_027705325.1 Aeromonas sp. QDB18 | reverse complement strand
AGCCGGCTGGAATGACGACTATCGGGCTCAGTTATTCTTTGGTTAAAATATCAACAAAGTGTGCTCCCGCCCTGTGTCAGGCGTGGCATCTGACCCAAGTGCGGGCCCCGCAACGGCGATTGTGAAGTGGGACGGAACAGCTGCTGGGTTCAAAGGCATGTTTCAACAACGAACTGGCATTGGCATTTGTTTGGATGAACTGGGCTCATTGTCTAGTAACGATCCGCTTCAGTTTGCCTATTCGGTGACGGGTGGACAGTCGAGAGTACTTGGCAATTTGAAGGGCACAGGTAATAGGAGCCCATTGGCATCGAATGTTTGTGCTCCCTCTTCGGGGGAGGAATCCTTCAAGGAACTGCTAGAGCGGAGCAAGGCGGGCACTAAAGGGGGGATATTCGTCAGACTGCTGGATATTGAGATGATGGCGGAGGATGTCGCGCTGGCGGGTGAGAGCCTTGAGCTGACTCGTCGCCGGGTGAATGGCCTTAAAGCTGCAACCTCTCAGTACTACGGTACGGCGATGCCTGCATATATTCAGGCGCTGTTGAATATGCCAGACATCGATAACCCTGCTGATTTAGCGGTTATCTTTGCTGCTAAGCGTGAGGAGTGCCAAGAGTGGCTGATGAGTCGCTCGGGATTAGAAAACCCTCCGCCTCTTGCTGCTCGTGGTGCTGGTTGCTTCGCAAACGTCATGGCAGCGGGGCGATTGGCCGTTGAGCTAGGTATTCTGCCGTTTGATGTGGCGTATGCAGATAATGCAGTTTTGGTATGCTTCCGACGGTGGCTCATGTCGATGGAAGGCATCATGGATGATGTCACCAGAGAGGCTTATCGGTTATTGGATACGCTCTCCGAGCAACGAAGAAAGATCCACATCGGCAAGCCATCCATGGAAGTGCGGGAGCTATTAGGATTCACGGAAGACGGAAAGCTTTATGTCGAAATGACCCAGCTTCAGAAACTGTTGACAAGCAAGCCGAAGCTGGTCATGAAGTGGCTTCGTGAAAACGGGTACATAGTGCACTATGCTGACGGACGATATGTCAAAGAGATCGTAATAGACAGCCTTCCTGGCAATTATTACGTATTCTCGGTGAACAAGGTATTTCAATTTAGAAGCCCGCTATTTGATGAACGGACTGAGAGCCTCGTCCAACCTTGCAGTACTGGTTCATCAACGGCCCCTGGCTCCCCCGCTCCGAGTTTCACCCGCCGCGCGACGAGCGAGACGGGGTGCGTGATGGTTGAGTCCTCACCAGACATGCCAGAGATATCGGTGGAAGTCGAAAAATTCTAAAAAATGAAAGGGGGCCAGTGCGAACTGGCCCCTTTGCTTTTATGGGATCCGGTGGCAAAAGCAGGCAGCAAGGGGAGGAACGCTTAACCATCCCCTCGTATGAGCGAGGCGTGGCGCGGCTTCTGAGGTATGATCGCCATCCTTGACCAGCTAATACCC
>NZ_JAPDBQ010000278.1:0-1534 GCF_027705325.1 Aeromonas sp. QDB18 | reverse complement strand
CTGTCTCTTGATCAGATCTTGATCCCCTGCGCCATCAGATCCTTGGCGGCAAGAAAGCCATCCAGTTTACTTTGCAGGGCTTCCCAACCTTCCCAGAGGGCGCCCCAGCTGGCAATTCCGGTTCGCTTGCTGTCCATAAAACCGCCCAGTCTGGCTATCGCCATGTAAGCCCACTGCAAGCTACCTGCTTTCTCTTTGCGCTTGCGTTTTCCCTTGTCCAGATAGCCCAGTAGCTGACATTCATCCTGAGTCAGCACCGTTTCAGCTGACTGGCTTTCTACGTGTTCCGCTTCCTTTAGCAGCCCTTGCGCCCTGAGTGCTTGCGGCAGCGTGAAGCTTTCTCTGAGCTGTAACAGCCTGACCGCGACAAACGAGAGGATCGAGACCATCCGCTCCAGATTATCCGGCTCCTCCATGCGTTGCCTCTCGGCTCCAGCTCCGGTTTTCCATGCCTTATGGAACTCCTCGATCCGCCAGCGATGGGTGTATATGTCGATGACCCGCAAGGCTTGGGCTAGTGACTCGACGGGTTCACTGGTTAACAACAACCATTTCAACGGGGTCTCACCCTTGGGCGGGTTAATCTCCTCGGCCAACACCGCATTGAGCGTGATATTCCCCTGTTTTAGCGTGATGCGCCCACTGCGCAGGCTCAAGCTCGCCTTGCGGGCGGGTCGATTTTTACGTTTACCGCGTTTATCCACCACGCCCTTTTGCGGGATGCTGATCTGATAGCCACCCAGCTCCGGTTGGTTTTTCAGATGGTCGTACAGATACAATCCGGAGCCAGTGTCCTTGCGCGGGTGCTTGGAGCGCACTACAAATCGCTCTTTATGTGTCAGTTTGTCCTGCAGGTAAGCATGGATATCGGCTTCGCGGTCACAGACCGCAATCACGTTGCTCATCATACTGCCCATGCGTAACCGGCTAGTTGCGGCCGCAGCCAGCCATTTGCCACTCTCCTTTTCATCCGCGTCGGCAGGGTCATCCGGGCGCATCCACCACTCCTGATGCAGTAATCCTACGGTGCGGAATGTAGTGGCCTCGAGCAAGAGAACGGAGTGAACCCACCATCCGCGGGATTTATCTCCAATAGCACCCAGCTTGCCAAGCTCTTCGGCGACCTGGTGGCGATAACTCAAAGAAGTGGTGTCCTCAATGGCCAGCAGTTCGGGAAACGCCTGAGCTAACTTGACGGTTTGCATGGCGCCAGCCTTTCTGATCGCCTCGGCAGAGACGTTGGGATTGCGGATAAATCGGTAAGCGCCTTCCTGCATGGCTTCACAGCCCTCTGATGAGATGGTTATTGATTTTCCAGAACATTTTGCCAATTGAGCGGCGACGTTAACCAGACGGGTGGTACGGCGAGGATCACCCAGCGCCGCCGAAGAGAACACAGATTTAGCCCAGTCAGCCGCACGATGAAGAGCAGAAGTTATCATGATCGTTACCATGTTAGGAGGTCACATGGAAGATCAGATCCTGGAAAACGGGAATGGTTCCGTTCAGGGCGCTACTTGTGTATAAGAGTCAG
>NZ_JAPDBQ010000277.1:0-1539 GCF_027705325.1 Aeromonas sp. QDB18 | reverse complement strand
CCTGCATGGAGACGCGATTAGATCACAGACGATCTGCCTGTTCAAATTTCATTAACAAAGTGCGATCCCGCCCTGACGCCTGACACACTCTGCCCCACTTGTAAAAGCGTCGTTTTGCCACAAGAGCTTGCACCATTGAAGTGAAAAATCATGGTCCCTGTATTTGATAACTTCATGAATACATTGGATAGATTTGCCATGATTGCAACGAGCATGGTTGGTGACTCTTTGACAGACAACGCAATGTTCTTTTGCCAATCCTGCAGCGTTCCTTTCGAGTGGATAGCGTCATGCTCACCAGGCGCGGACAGCAGCTCGTGCTGAGGACCACTATAGCCCGTTTTGTAAATTGACCGACCTACCCAGACATAGCAGAGATGTTCGCTAACAAACCCCGCTTGCAGATGCTGATGGACCACGCTGATATTTTGGATACTGATGCTGGCGGACATGTATGACAGCAGCCCCTCCTCCCGTACACCTAGGCATTCAATCCCCGCGCGGTATAGCGCAGCCCTCACTGTTTTGTAGTCCTGAATCACCCTATCGAATAATAGGTCGATGCGCTGGCATTGCTTCCGCTCATCCAGATACATGAAACGAACACCACTGATGTCTGTACTGTCAGCTTGGAGTATCGATACCGGCAGCAATGGCTTACCGAGTATCGTTTTTGGCTTGCCATGATCGCTAGCCAATTTCCCCCACGGGGACATCGCAAACCCATCAGGAATAGCTATCGAATGAACCGGTTTTTTCATCTCCGGCTCAGACCTGGAAAGCACCACGCCATCTAGGTCACACACAGTCCCATCAGGGGTAATCGAGCAACGCCCCTCGTTGTACAACCTGTATTCTGCTGAACACTGATCCAGCATAAGAAGTTCACGACGAACGAAAAGCTCATATTGAGTCTCACTGTCGGGGTATGGCTGACAACATTCGTGCTGTTCGGACATTGGGCTCACAGCATCGGGGGCAATATTCGCTCGATGAGCATCACCATGGTGTGCATCAAGGTTCGTTTTCTCCACCAGTAACGGCAGCGAGTCAGGAGCGACTGCAGGGTGCGATTCTGGCGCTGATGCCTCCTGATCCGAGTCCGGTACCGAGTCTGTCGGCGGTACACCCTGACTTGCCATCCTATCAATAGATGCTTGAGTCCCTGGACGACGGTCAAAACACCTCGGGGGGTTATCACTACTAGATCTGGGTCTACGCATAATTATCTATGGGGGAGTCTCCTCCCCCATTCTCCAAAAAATTGTTAACAGGTGATGCGTGGGAGGTCCCACAGGGTGTGTAATTCGTTGACGGCCTTAACCAGCGTGGTATCGTGGAGGCGGGCATATCGCTCAGTCATTTTTGGCGAGCTATGGCCCAGCACTTTTTGAAGCACATCCAGCGAGCAACCTTGGTTTAACAGCGAGGTAGCGACGGTATGACGGGCGTCATGCATGCGTCAGGGCGAGATCGTGAACATTTTGTTAAAAATTAAAAATAGTTTTTTGCCTACAAAACAAATACTTATAGGCCTGT
>NZ_JAPDBQ010000275.1:0-1576 GCF_027705325.1 Aeromonas sp. QDB18 | reverse complement strand
TACTTACTGGTATTCGGAGTTTGCATGGGGTTGGTAAGTCGGGATGACCCCCTAGCCCAAACAGTGCTCTACCCCCAGTAGTATTCGTCCGAGGCGCTACCTAAATAGCTTTCGGGGAGAACCAGCTATCTCCGAGTTTGATTGGCCTTTCACCCCCAGCCACAGGTCATCCCCTAACTTTGCAACGTTAGTGGGTTCGGTCCTCCAGTTGATGTTACTCAACCTTCAACCTGCCCATGGCTAGATCACCCGGTTTCGGGTCTACACCTTGCAACTAGACGCCCAGTTAAGACTCGGTTTCCCTACGGCTCCCCTATACGGTTAACCTCGCTACAAAATGTAAGTCGCTGACCCATTATACAAAAGGTACGCAGTCACCCCGAAGGGCTCCCACTGCTTGTACGTACACGGTTTCAGGTTCTATTTCACTCCCCTCACAGGGGTTCTTTTCGCCTTTCCCTCACGGTACTGGTTCACTATCGGTCAGTCAGGAGTATTTAGCCTTGGAGGATGGTCCCCCCATATTCAGACAGGATGTCACGTGTCCCGCCCTACTCGATTTCACATCAAGGTTGTTTTCGTGTACGGGGCTATCACCCTGTATCGCCGGCCTTTCCAGGACCGTTCCACTAACTTCCAAGATGCTTAAGGGCTAATCCCCGTTCGCTCGCCGCTACTGAGGGAATCTCGGTTGATTTCTTTTCCTCGGGGTACTTAGATGTTTCAGTTCTCCCGGTTCGCCTCGCTACGCTATGTATTCACGTAGCGATACCTAGCTTATGCTAAGTGGGTTTCCCCATTCGGAAATCCGTGAGTCGTAATGTCTCTTACCGACTGCTCACGGCTTATCGCAGGTTAGTACGTCCTTCATCGCCTCTGACTGCCAAGGCATCCACCATGTACGCTTAGTCACTTAACCATACAACCCCAAGAAGTGTCGGTGAAACCGGCACAGCTTGTTGTCGTACAACAAGGACCAAATAAAATTTGGTTTTCGCCAAGAAGTTTCCAAAGCACTTGTAACAAATGTTTGAGAACTACTTTTTAAATCAGCTTTCCAGATTGTTAAAGAGCATGTTTGCAACGGTCAGTGACCGAAGAAAACAGACATAAACATGACTGCTTATGTCTGTATTCTTGAGCTGCGAAGAGAAGTGGCGTCCCCTAGGGGATTCGAACCCCTGTTACCGCCGTGAAAGGGCGGTGTCCTAGGCCTCTAGACGAAGGGGACGAAAATCATGTTTTGCGAAGGACACTTCGCAATGATTTTCGTAAAGGCGACGCCGAGCCTGCGAGGCTAGCGGCCTTTAGCGCTGTTCGTTGTTATCGCTAACTTTGAATTGGGTAGCAACTTGCGCCGCTATTCACATCCCAACCCAACGAACGGGCTTCTCTCATTCAACCGAAGTTGAATAAGCACTGATGCTTTCGCACCAGGTCTTTGCTCTAACTACTTTGAATCAAGGCAATCTGTGTGAACACTCAACAACTTCGTCATCTTAAGGTAAGGAGGTGATCCAACCCCAGGTTCCCCTAGGGTTACCTTGTTACGACTTCACCCCAGTCATGAATCACA
>NZ_JAPDBQ010000274.1:0-1595 GCF_027705325.1 Aeromonas sp. QDB18 | reverse complement strand
CGAAACCCAACAAGGAGTTTCGGATTCTTACACAGCCTGAGGATCGGTCAATGGATCCTTAACTGATCGGCATTAGGATATATTCCCGCTTTTTTCATGTCACGATTTAAAGGGCAGCGTTCGTGGATAAAGGGAGGCCGACAAGGGATAAAAAGAGACGGGCATATCACCTCCACCCGTTCGCCGTGACAGGAGAACGGGGGAGAGCTATTTCACGATGCGATCGGCCAGGGTACCGACGGCCACCACGAAATAGGGGGAGCGATTCCAGTGACGCAGTACCCGGTAATTGTCATAGGCAAGGTAGCTTCGCCCGTGAATATCGTCGGGGCGGATGAGGGAGGCCTGCATGTCGACCCTGGGCAGGGGGAAGCCGTCCAGTTGCCGCACCCCGAGCGCCTGCCAGGCCGACAGCGGCTTGCGGATCTCAAGCCCCAGCAGCGCCGGATCGAGCGCCTCGGGCACCCTCACCCGCCGTCCCCAGGTCTGGTCTTCACGCCAGCCGTTCTGGCTCAGATAATTGGCAGCCGATCCAAATACATCCGCCAGATTGCCCCAGAGATCTTCTTGCCGTCCCCGTCCTGATCCACCGCGTATTGCAGGAATGACGAGGGCATGAACTGCACCTGTCCCATGGCCCCCGCCCAGGATCCCTTGAAGTTGGCGGGGTTCACATGTCCCTGCTCCAGAATGCGCAGGACATCGAACAACTCGCCTTTGAAGAAGGCTTCACGGCGACCGTCCCAGGCCAGGGTCGAGAGAGAAGAGATAAGGGGATAATGGCCGGTTATTTTGCCGAAATTGGTTTCAATTCCCCACAAGGCAACAATAAAGCGGGGTTGAACCCCATATTCCCTGCCTATTTTTGTGAGCAGCGGCAAATGCTGGCGATATAAGGTTTGGGCTTGCTTGACTTTCCATTCCGGCACCGCCCGGGGAATATATGTGTCCAGGGTCAGTTTGAATTCCGGCTGATTTTTGTCGTGCCTGATGGCAGCATCAACAAGATGTACATCCGCAAAGGCCGCACTCACCGTCTCGGGCAACATGCCCGCCGCCAGCGCCTGCTCTTTGAGGCTCGCCACGTACTGGTCAAAATCGGGGCCGGCCTGCACCGGCGATCCCGACAGGGCGCCTGACAACAGCAGTGCCAGCCGCCCCGCCCTCATCGTGCGTCCTTTAATTGCGCCTTGTGCTGCTCCAGCAGGTTTTCCGGTGGCGGTGGCACCTGCAGATAAAAGCCCTGGCTCTTCAGGGCGGCCATCACCCGCTCCGTGGAGGCCAGCCCCAGGGGCTTGGCCGGGTCCAGTTTGGTCATCAGGACCAGTTCGGGACGCCCGAAGGTACTCATCAGCACCTCGGGAACGCGGGAAAAGTCCTCTCTTCGTTCAATAAAGAGATAGGTCTCGGCTTTTTTGCGACTTTTATAGACTGCACACAACATGGAAATTGATATAATCCGACGGGTTTATTGCCTCTGGTGGTGGCAAACTATAACATCAGGAATTGAATAACAATACATGTACAGAACCTTAAGCGGCAAGCGAATTAATAATACCGTCTAACGTGTTGTTTTGCTTGGATTTTCTCTGCCT
>NZ_JAPDBQ010000273.1:0-1623 GCF_027705325.1 Aeromonas sp. QDB18 | reverse complement strand
GACTCATGATGAACCCTTTTTCATGGCTCCAGATGACAAACATGATCTCATATCAGGGACTTGTTCGCACCTTCCCTAAGCCTTAAACTGTCTGGCGTGAAATTGCCCGAAGAAATATCTAGCGCAATCAAAAATGGAAAAAAGGCATCTGCCAAAGCTGGCAACACAGAAATCGAAGTAATCCGAATAGATTGGCCAACAGGCAAGGGGCACGAACTTAAAGTGTTCTTTGAGTAATCATGAGGAAAATCTGGGACACCCACCATCTCGATAGCAGACTTACCTGACAAGGTGGGTGTCCTCTGTCAGTCATCCCCTGTCAATGTAACTCTCTTCTCCCCCTCGGGGATTCAATCCCCCCTGCCACTGGCCTATAGTGAGCCCCTACTCGAACAACCTTTGCGAGCAGCACCATGTATATCGGCGAATTTGCCCGGCTGGCGGGCACCACCCCAAAGGCTGTCCGTCTCTACGAGCAGCTCGGGCTGCTGCCCGAGCCCAGGCGGCGCGGCAAGTATCGCGTCTACCGGGCCGAGGATCTGGAGTGGGTCGGGTTTATCCGCGAGGCCCAGCGGCTTGGCTGCAAGCTCGGGGAGCTGGTTCCCCTGCTCGCGGGCGTCACCAGCCTCGATCACTTCCCCTGGCAAAGGGTGGAGCAGCTTATCGCGGACAAGCTGGCGCAGATCGAGGCGGAGGTCGCCCGGCTGCAACGCCAGCATCAGGGCTTGACAGTGCGCCACGCTGCTGGCGCAGCACCCCTGCCGCTATGGCGCCCCGGCGCGGCAATTCCCCGACGGGCGGGATCATCCCGCCGCCGCGGATCGGGGGCAAAAGGTGGCTTGACTCTGTCCCATGGGACAAGGGGTGTAATGGGGGCTCACTTCAAGGAGCCATACCATGACCCCCAACCTGCTTGTTCTCAACGGCAACCCCAAACCCGACAGCCTCTGCCACGCCCTCGCCCGGGAGTATGCCCGCAGTGCCGAGCAAGGGGGCGCGCGCGTCACCCTGCATCACGTGGGGGAGCTCGCCTTCGCGCCGGATCTTCACCATGGCTATGACGAGGCGCAACCCCTCGAGCCCGATCTGCAGGCGGTGCAGCAGAGCCTGGTGGAGGCCCACCATCTGGTGATCGTCGCCCCCGTCTGGTGGGGCCACCTGCCAGCCCGGCTCAAGGGGCTGCTGGATCGCACCCTGCTGCCGGGTTTCGCCTTTCGCTACCAGCCGGGGAAGGCGCACCCGGAGCAGTTGCTCGCCGGCAAGACGGCGCGCCTGCTGCTAACCATGGACAGCCCCCCTGGTATTACCGCTGGTGGCAGGGAGCCCCCCTGGAGCGCACCCTGGACAAGCCAGTGCTGGGGCTGTGCGGTATCCGGCTGACCCACCGCCAGCATCTGGGGCCCGTCCACACCTCGGATGAGGGGGCCCGCCAGCGCTGGCTCAGCCAGGCCGGGGCCGCCGCCCGCCACGATGTGCAGCGGCTGGGCAGGCGCCCCGCCTAATCCCTGCCATGGGCATGTTTTGCCCATTAAAAAGCCCCGCAGTTGCGCAATGCTGTTCACTTAAGCGGAGCCGCATTGCGATTTACCGGAAAACGGGTCTTTGATATCTTCACCGCCCTGG
>NZ_JAPDBQ010000272.1:0-1629 GCF_027705325.1 Aeromonas sp. QDB18 | reverse complement strand
CAGCGAAAATCGATACAGAACAGGACCTTAGAAGGAATTTCAAATGAAGTGTTTTCTTAAGGTCCTGTATATGAGAAAACTTTACATCTTTTATTTCATATGGGTTTACAAACCCAATGCCGACTACAGTAAGTGGTCCATTTATGATCACTGCAAGGGATATATCTAATGGTAAAATTCAGTATGGAGATGCAAGAGCAACCAGTGCTGAGGCATTTGACAAATATCTAACACCCAAAAGTAAACCTAAAAAAAGTGATTTGCTTCTTACCAAAGATGGTACGTTGGGGCGATTGGCACTTGTTGATGATGAGCTAATATGCATTAACCAGTCTGTTGCAATATTACGACCAAATGAACGGGTTAGCCCTGATTTTTTTAAGTCATTATTAGAGAGTCCTTTTTATCAAGGAAGAATGATAGACGATGCTGGTGGTTCAACTATAAAGCACATCTACATCACTATTGTTAATAAGATGCTTTTAGGTATGCCAAGCAATAAGGCAGAACAAACCGCCATTGCCAATGTGCTGTCGGATAGCGATGCGCTGATTGGGGCGCTGGAGCAGTTGATCGCCAAGAAGCAGGCCATCAAGAGCGCCACCATGCAGCAACTGCTGACTGGCCGCACCCGCCTGCCCGCCTTCGCCCTGCGTCCCGATGGTACCCCAAAAGGCTATAAACCCAGCGAACTGGGAGAAATCCCGGAGGATTGGGAAGCAAAAAAAATGGGGGGGGTCGCTCAGATTCAAAGAGGAGCATCTCCTAGACCCATAGATAGCCCCGTCTGGTTTGATAGAAATTCATCTGTTGGATGGTTGCGTATTTCTGATGTGACGAAAACGGTTAAATATCTTTTTGATACGACTCAGAGTTTATCTGAAATGGGGGTGGCTCACAGTCGTTTTGTTTCAAGCAATAATCTTGTTATGAGTATTTGTGCCACAGTTGGAAAACCTATTATCACCAAGAAAGATCTATGTATTCATGATGGATTTGTTGTATTTCACGGGTTAACTGTCAATCAAGATTATATGTATTATGTTCTGAAAGATCTTGAGGATGAGTGGGGTAAGCAGGGGCAGACCGGATCACAGATGAATTTAAATACAGATTTGATTAATGGGACTCTAATTGCGTTACCTCGAGAAATAGAAGAACAAACCGCCATTGCCACTATTTTGTCCGATATGGATAACGAGCTGCAGGCGCTGACCCAAAAACTGGAGAAGGCCCGCGCCTTGAAGCAAGGCATGATGCAGCAACTGCTGACCGGCAAAATCCGCCTGCCGCTGACGGCGGGGGCATAGACGGGGAGCATGAGTGCAGCCCAACCAGATGACCGCCTCTGCCGCGAGCCTGGCCACCGGAGCCACCCAGCGCCGGATTTGCTTGACTGTTGCGTGACTGGGGCGTTGTTAATTGGCGCGATAGATGTTTATCTATCTGAAAAGAAAGAGATACTTTTACTGTGAGTTGCTTGATGGCGTGCACAGCGGTCACCCGCATACGAAAAGCGGGTGGGGTCATCGTTGGCGTGTTTATCAAGCGCTGGGTATCGCAGGAGCTAGCCACCCATGGCCTATGACTATAGCCAGAGCCTGAATCCGCAGAAGGCGCTGATATTCC
>NZ_JAPDBQ010000271.1:0-1661 GCF_027705325.1 Aeromonas sp. QDB18 | reverse complement strand
AAAGAGAGTAATAGATCAGAACGGCCGATCGCCGTCAAGCACTGAAAATAGCAAAATCAGGTGCGGAATGACGGATACATCGAAAAATATAAGGATTTGAAACTCGCCATTCAAAGAGCTCAGACACTTAAACTAACTTCACGAACAAAGAAACGCTCGGATTTTTGGTTATCTGTCGAGATCGCATTGAAAGAGCTAAAGCCAGTCAAACGACTTAAAACAAGATACAAAGAGGAATAAAACATGCAACTTAATCTTCCGCGCCTGATTCTTCGTTGGATTAACGAGAGCCGAGGAAATATGAGCATCCAATCATATATTATAAAAACAATTACAGAATCCAAAGACTTTAAAGACTATGAGGAAAAATATGGCAAACAAGAAAACTAATGAGATCGTCTATAAAAAAGGCCTGTTTACTGGTGTGTATAAAGGCGACAATGGCAACATGCTGACCGCAACACAGATGATTTATGAAGTTGATGGTGATGAAGTTGTGGCAGAGATTGAGAACGACTTTAAACTTCTCTATACCTTCTTGTATGACCAATATCGCAGCTTTCAATCCCAACAAAAAGATTTATTTGCTGAATGGCCAACTGTCTTTATGGCTATTGGTCGTAGCTACAACACTAAATCTAAATCTATGGTGAAGTTGCTGGAAGATTGTGGACTGCTTAAACAGATTAAGATGCCCAACGATAATCGAAGGATTAAGATTATTGCTGATGTGTCCCTCAAGAATATCCGCTTTGTTAATCCATCTTATGATGCTTGGAGAGCAGAACAGAAAGCAAACAACGCCGAGCGAGTTGCTGAATATGCCACATTCAACGATGAAAAAGAAAAAGCAAAACGGGAAGCCAAACAGCACCAGAGCACTACCAAATCAAAAACTGAGGTAAGAGATGAGTCTCGAAATGAAATTGCGGTTGATAATGCTAAAACTCCACATGATGAAAATGCAGAAGGACATCGAGATTCAGAAACTCAAGTTGTTGGTGTAGAGCCTGAAAGTAAAACATTATGGCAATTGCACAGTCACGCATTGATTACACAAAATCCTAAGTTTAATGACTTAAGTCCCGGACACCAATCTAGTGTCATGTCTGAACTAAGCGAGTGCAACGCTGTTAGCTACAAGGCTATTAAAGAGGTGTTTAATATGTCTGTAGCGGAGTTTGCTAAGGCAGCGGCATCAAAGCAAACTATTAAACAAGTTGGACGTGTGTGCAGTGGTTGCTACCCCGTAGAGGTTGGAAATGGTTGGAGCTGCATCAATAACAAATGCTCTAATCACAACGCCGAATATGAAAACAGTAAATTAGATGATATGGATAGTATACCGTTTTAACAAGAGGAATAATGATTAACAATTTTAAACAAATATTTTTGAAAGCAATAAAGCAAGAAACACAAGAAGAAAGAATTAGCGTTGAAATTATGTATGTTCCAGAAGAGTTTGATGCGCACAATCAATTCATGACTGCCGAGACAATTAGAAAAGCGTGTGAAGACTTCAATAGTAATTTAGCTGCTGGGAATATCTCTGCAAATCTATTTCACCTCTCGAATACAAACAAATTCCTGATTACCCATGACCCTCAGCCAGCTTCAAGAGCCGATATGGCATCGGAGGGCTTGCCACGACTGCATGCCCC
>NZ_JAPDBQ010000270.1:0-1701 GCF_027705325.1 Aeromonas sp. QDB18 | reverse complement strand
AGCCAAACCACAGAAGTATGCGACGAGAAAACCTAGTAAAAACAATGCCAGTCAGGCTTAACTGACTGGCATTAGCCTGCGGGCCCCTTTCTTAGTTGGGAAGACTTTTGTTGGGAAGACTTGTTGCAGACAGGTTGGGTTGCGAAGATGAAAAAGGCCCACCGTCATGGCGGGCCTTCCTCATGGCAGGGCGCTCCTAACGGAGTATCAACCCTGCGCGTTGCTCAGTACCAGCTTGCCATCCTTGACCGGAATGGTGGGGCCGGGTTGCTTCTCCATGCGTACCACCCCCTCCTGGCCGGCGAGGCGGTAGGTGACGTCATAGCCGATGGTGCGGGTGCTGCTCTCCTGCACCGTCTTGCAGCGCTGCTCCGTGGTGGTGTAGGTATCACCGGCCTGCATGTTGCCCTGCACCTGATTCCCGGCATAACCCCCTGCCACGGCACCGGCGGCGGTGGCCACCTTCTTGCCGCTGCCACCGCCAAACTGGTGGCCGACCACGCCGCCCAGGGCCGCGCCAACCACGGTACCCAGGATCTTGTGCTCGTCCTGCACCGGCTTGCGGTGGGTCAGGGTGACGTTGCGGCACTCCTGACGTGGCGTCTTGATGGTCTCGGTCACCGGCTTGCTGGCCAGCACCTCGGCAAACTGGGGCTCTGATGAAAACAGGGATCCGCTGGCGACCGCCGACAATGCCAGCGCAGAGGCAACACCGATCCCGACACCTGCCAACATGGATTTGTTCATCACTCTTCTCCTTGTACTCATACCCGTTGAGGGCTTGGGATCATTCTTGGCATTTTGCGCCGCAGGCTCAAGGCAAGGGCCACGGGATCGCGACAGGGGCTGACTGCGCAAAAAGTGACCGCACAAAAATAGCGTCGGCGATTGGCGACAGGGGGAGCAGGGCCGAGGGCCCCTAAGACGTTTCGCTAATACCTGGGATCTGGCCCCCTTGATACCCTTTCATCCGGTTCCAGCCGGCATCCTGGCCCCGCATCAGGGCACAATGCCGGTCGTGGTGAACCGCGAGTGCCACCCCGTTTTGTGTCCCTGTGAGGAAGGATCCGATGACAGAGCAGAACATGTACGACGCCGGCCTTGGCAAGACGCCCGCCAATTTCGAGGCGCTGACCCCCTTGAGCTTTCTGGGGCGGGCCGCCCGGGTCTATCCCGACTATCCGGCGCTGATCCACGGCCCCTTGCGCCAGAGCTGGGCCCAGACCGAACGCCGTTGCCGCCAGCTCGCCTCGGCCCTGCGCCGTCGCGGCATTGGCGAGGGGGACACCGTCTCCATCGTCGCCCCCAATGTGCCGGCCATGTTCGAGGCGCACTTCGGGGTACCCATGAGCGGCGCTGTGCTCAACACCATCAACACCCGGCTCGATGCGGACGCAATGGCCTTCATCTTCCAGCACGCCCAGAGCAAGGTGGTGCTGGTGGACCGGGAGTTCGGCGCCGTGGTGCGAAAGGCGCTCTCTCTCATTGACAGCCAGTCCCTGGTGATCGCCATCGACGATCCCCTCTACCGGGAAGGGGAGCTGATCGGCGAGCTCGACTACGAGGGGTTCATCGCCCTGGGGGACGGGGACGAACCCGGCTGGCTGCCGGCGGACGAGTGGCAGGCCATCTTAAATGCGAAAGGGGACTCCCTCCGACGTAGGTGGGAGGGGAATTTCGCCGGGGCGTCAGCCCCGCTGG
>NZ_JAPDBQ010000269.1:0-1725 GCF_027705325.1 Aeromonas sp. QDB18 | reverse complement strand
CCGTCATTCCGCACCTGATTTTCCCTTTTTCGCGGCTTGACAGCGATCGGCTGTTTTGATCTATTACTGCTTTTTGCAGGTCGCTCATCATGCCCGCTCCCCGCATCGCCATCCGTAACCTTGATCACCTCGGCTTGGTCGCTGGCCTGTGCCAAGAGCTCGATATCGCCCGCATGATCGATGCGGTGCTGCCCAAAAACCAATCCTTCAAAGTCTCTCATGGTCAGGCGTTGGTGGCCATGATCATCAACGGCTTAGGCTTCCATAGCAGCACCTTGCACCTGTTCCCGCGGTTCTTCGCCAACAAGCCGGTCGAGCGATTGATCGGCCCCGGGCTCTGCGCCGATGATCTTAATGATGATGTGCTCGGGCGCTGTCTGGATGCGCTGTTTGCGGCCGATGTGTCGACGCTTTATCAGGTGATGGCCGAGCAAGTGGTCGCCAAGCTGGGGCTCAAGCCCACGGCGGTGCATCTTGATATCACCAGCTTTCACGTCGATGGCGCCTATGACTGCGCCGATGGCGAACAGACCGGCCGGCTGCAACTGGTGCGGGGATACAGCCGTGACCATCGGCCAGAGCTCAATCAGGTGATCCTGGAGCTGATCTGTGAGAATCAGGCCGGCTTGCCGGTGTACCTGCAAGCGCTCAGTGGCAACAGCAACGATAACAGCGCCTTTCGCGAGACGGTTAAGCGCCACCTGCGCAGCCTCAAGTCCGCGCAGGAGAGCCGCTATCTGGTCGGTGATGCAGCGCTGTACTGCGCCGAGACCCTACACCTGTTGCATCATCAGCGCCAGCTGTTCATCACCCGCGTGCCGCGCACCCTGACGGAAGCACGGAATGCTGTGGCAGCCATTGGTGAGGCGCCGCTGACCGCGCTGGGCGATGGCTACCAGGGGCGCTGGCTGGATGCCGACTACGCGGATGTGCCGCAGCGCTGGCTGCTGGTGCGCAGCGAAAAGGCCAACCATGCCGAGCAGAAAACGCTGGCCAAGCACCTGCTGGGCGACAGCACCCGCGAGCTCAAGGCGTTCACCAAACTGTGCGCGCGGCGCTTTGCCTGTCAGGCCGATGCCGAAGCGGAGCTGGCGCGCTTTGCCAACAGGCTGAAACTACTGGAGATTGTGCAAGGCCACGTGCTGACGGAGCCCGTTTACGCCAGCGCCGGCAGACCCAAAAGCGGCCAGCAACCCGACAGCTATCAGTACCGCATCGAGGGTCAGGCCGCGACCTGCCTGGAACGGGTGGAGGAGGCCAACGCCCAGACGGGCGTGTTCATCCTGGCCACCAACGACCTGAGCGGCACCCTGACCATGGCCGAACTGCTGGCCACCTACAAGGCACAGCAAACGGTTGAGCGCGGCTTTCGTTTCCTCAAAAGCCCCGAGTTTCTGACCTCATCGCTCTATCTGAAAAAGCCGGAGCGCATTGAAGCCCTGTTGATGGTGATGACCTGCAGCCTGATGATTTACGCCGCGCTGGAGCACCGTATCCGCAAAGGGCTGGTTGCCCAAGGCCGCAGCGTGCCGGACATGAAGAAGAAACCGACGCAGAAGCCAACCGCCCGCTGGATCTTCCTGTGCTTTGGCGGGATCCACGAGTACAGCCTGGGGGGCGAACCAGCCCAAGTGACCGACATCAACACCGTTCAGGAGACCATCATCGACGTTCTCGGCCCTCGATACCGGCAGATTTATTCATGAAGCGGGTGCGGAATGTCGG
>NZ_JAPDBQ010000268.1:0-1726 GCF_027705325.1 Aeromonas sp. QDB18 | reverse complement strand
CTCCTGCATGGAGACGTGATTAGATCACAGACGATCAGCCTGTTCAAATTTCATTAACAAAGTGCGATCCCGCCCTGTTATTTAACCGAAGTTGTGCGGCAAAAGGTTGATAGTGGTGTACTGGCCAATGCCGGCATGCTACGAGATGGGCTAGAGAAAAATGTCTTCAATAAACTTATATTTGATGCGAATAACAACGATGTATGCCAATTAAATTCTGACGAGCTTCTTGATAAATTTATTCAGGCATGTAATGGGAAGATTGGCAAGACGGGGGAGAGTGTTATAATTGCCTCTTCTAATCGACAGGTGGGTGAATATAACAGGTTGATTCGTGAACACTTTTTTGGTGGTCAGTTGAAGATGGTCAACGGTGATAAAATTATTTCTGTTGCGAACCATTATCGAGCCGATGCCACTATCACGAATGGCGAGTTTGGTATGATCAAAGAGGTATTATCCCCCTACCCAGAGAGTGTAAGTGTTATTATTAGCGTGAAAGGCGATAATGGCGAAATGATTAAACGAAGAGTAGATCTTAGTTTCAGGGATGTGGTTCTCGGCTTTCGCAATGATTTTGGTCAACCTTTTTATTTTGAAGCTAAAGTGATTGAGAATTTGCTTTATAATGACCAGCCGAGTTTATCTTCAGATGAGCATAAAGCGCTTTATGTTTATTTTATCAATAGACATCCAGAGCTAAAACTTAAGGGTAATGAACATAAATTGAGGGTTGCCTTAATGCAAGATCCTTATTTTAATGCCTTTAAGATTAAATTCGGATACGCCATTACCGCACATAAAGCACAAGGTAGTGAATGGAAAAATGTATTTTTGCAGTGCCAAACACATCAAAAGATGTTAACAAAAGATTACTTTCGATGGCTGTATACTGCAATCACCCGCACATCCGATAAATTATTCGTAATGAACCCACCCAATATTGGATTGGGCTCAGGAATGAAAGTGGTGGGTGGCTATGTTCCTAAATCTTCCCCTACGGCCCCTACGATATCAGAGTTTAATTGTCTGGCTAATGATGATCAGAGTATCAGTCAGGCTGCAAAGCGTCATTTTGAAGCGAGGCCGTTCAATTTTCATTGTGATATTCCTCAGTTAAAGCGCCTTTACCAGCTTGTCGTTGAGGGTGTTAAGGGGACCGGGATCTCGATTGCGGATGTTCTTCATTACAATCATCAGGAACGGTATGTTTTTAACCGCGGAAATGAACAGGCTTCTGTTAATATTAATTACAAGGGGAATTGGAAGGTTTCTGGTGTGAAAAGTTTGGGGTATGATGACTTTGCTTCCGAGTTGTTGACATTGTTGCAGCAGCTTCAGGGGCAATTTCTTAATTTGTTCACCGCATCGAAAGAGTCAGAGTTTTATTTTTCAGAACCATTTCTTGAAGAATTCTATAACAACATAGCTTCGCAATTACATGATATTGATGTGGTTGTGACTAAAATTGAGTCGCGTCCATTTTGCGAGCGATATTACTTTCAACACAAAAATGATCTGGCAGTCATTGAGTTTTGGTATAACAAAGCCAGCCAGTTTCGTAAGATACAGCCGATGCCACAATTGTGTAATTCTAAAAGGTTAATTGATGCAGTGATTGAAAAAGTTGGAGCGATAGCATGAACGAACAGCGGCCTTGTTGCACAAATCGGGGAACTATCTAGCCAAGTGGTGATCTGATCTCCCGGATCAATCACCGAGCACA
>NZ_JAPDBQ010000267.1:0-1735 GCF_027705325.1 Aeromonas sp. QDB18 | reverse complement strand
AAGCAAGCTGGGATGACAATTATCGGGCACAACTATTCTTTGGTTAAATAACCAACAAAGTATGCTCCCGCCCTGGGAAGAGGACGGCAGCGGCAAGCTGCTGCTGGCGGAGCTGGTGCGGGCGGCCCGGCGCGGAGTGGTGGTGCAACTGCTCATCGACGATCTCTACGGCGGGGAGAACCGCTTTCTGGAGGCGGTGGCGGCGGAACCGGGCATCGAGGTGCGCCTGTTCAACCCCTTCTGGCTGCGGGGCTGGCGTCTTCTGACCCTGCTGCTGGAAGGGGTGCTGAGCTTTCGCCGCATCAACCACCGGATGCACAACAAGCTGCTGCTGGTGGATGGCAGCCAGGCGGTGATCGGCGGGCGCAACATCGGTGATCGTTACTTCGGGCTGGGGATGCCGCCTCACTTCATCGACCTGGATCTGGTCTGCCGCGGCCCCCTCTGCCAGCAGGCCGAGCAGGGGTTCGCGCTGTTCTGGCACAGTCGCTGGAGCCACCCGGTCCGTCGCCTGTTGAGACGCCCCTTGCTGCCAGCCGAAACCCGGGCCCTGAACGATTTCCTGCTGACCCTGACCGACCCCGCCATGGCGGCCGCCTATGATCTGCCGGCCACTCTGTTTGATGAGTGCCCCGTTCCCCTTTGCTGGCATCCCGGGCGAGGGCTGTGCTGGTTCGATCGCCCCGGCAAGGGGCTGGTCGCCCGGCCGACCACGGCGCCCCTGCTGGGACGCATGCTGGCGAGCAATCAGGGGGCCCTGAGGTTGGTGAGCCCTTACCTGATCCTGACACGGGGGCTGCGTCGCCGGCTCAAGGGGCAGCGACGGCAGGGGGTCGACATCGAGATCCTGACCAACTCCCTAGCCAGCACGGACGTGCCCCTGGTCTATGGCGCCTATCGACGTCACCGCCCCTGGCTCGAGCGTCAGGGGGTCACCCTGTTCGAGCTGACGACGGAGGCGTTCAGTCTGCATGCCAAGCTGATCCTGATGGGGAAGGAGGAGGCGCTGCTCGGCAGTTTCAACCTGGATCCCCGCTCCCTGATGCTCAACACCGAGTTGATGCTGCACCTCCATAGCCCGAGGTTGTGCGACGAGTTGCAGCAACTCATCGATGGCTGGTTGCAGCAGGCCGTGCACCCGGTGGCGGCGTCCCCCTCTGCATGGCGGCGCCTGCTGGCGCAATTGAGCGATTGGTTACCTTTGCATCGTTGGTTGTGAGTGGGATCCGCCTTGTGCGAGATCTCGCAAAGCTTTGTGCGCCTTCGAGGATAACGTTTGCCATCCAAAGACGGGGCTGGATTGCATCGTATTGTTTTTAATCGATTTATATTAAGAGCGCAGTAACAATCCAGGGGCCTCGACTGCATAGAGGTGCGTGTAGAACGGTTTTTTATTTTATTTAACTGCGTAGTATCTCGAGTGCAAGGACAAACACGGCGGCTGGTCTGCCGTGTGGGTGACGGCAACAGGGGAAATGGGCCAACCGGATTGCTCCGGCAGGCGAGGCGGATCGGGAGCGGAAACCCGTGATGCCAGACAGACCCCCGTGGTTGCGGGAGCCCAATATGGAACATGCTATTTGCGAGGGGGTGACATGCGAATGTTGCCCCATTTTTTATGCCCGCCGTCTGCTTGCCCAATCAAAAAGACCGCCTGCTGGCGCAATGCTGTTCAGATAAGCACATTTTTGACTAATTATTCATAAATGCGACTTGAGTTGGGGGAGCAAGGCTG
>NZ_JAPDBQ010000266.1:0-1737 GCF_027705325.1 Aeromonas sp. QDB18 | reverse complement strand
CTGATGGATCCAACCCCTCCGCTGCTATAGTGCAGTCGGCTTCTGACGTTCAGTGCAGCCGTCTTCTGAAAACGACATAAATGTGTCAGGAAAGAATCTATGATCCTTCGCGCATTGTGTCAATAAATACCTGCCTTAACTCTAACCTGACGCATTTCATTGGCAACACTTGACGCCAAGTTAGGGTGTAGGCCAATCAGACACTTCGGCCGCGCTGGAGGATGGACCGAAAATTCGGCGGTTCCGGCTTACAACCCCATAATGGCCACCAAATTTTGGCCCACCTTTTTGTATGGGCGCTGGCCGCCTAAAACAGCTTTGCTCCCAACGGCACCGGCCTGTCTGGCACGCACAGCGCCACATGGCCTTGTTCGTCGGGGAAGCCCGTCACCAAGCATTCGGATATGAGCGGTCCGATTTGCTTGGGCGGGAAGTTGATGATGGCGACTACCTGCTTGCCCAGCAGTTCATCCATTGCATAGAGGCCGGTCACTTGTGCGCTGGACTTGCGCTGTCCGATCTCTGGCCCGAAATCGACCAGCAGTTTGTAGGCCGGCTTGCGCGCCTCGGGAAAAGGTTCGGCCTTGATGATGCGCCCCACGCGCAGTTCGACCTTTGCGAAGTCATCCCATGAAATTGTCGTCATGATGGTTACTGTCATTCCTAGCGTTGAAAGAGGGTGATGTGATGCCTGATCGGCTGGTGTTGCGCCGTCAGGCCGGGTTTGTTGAAGGTACCGGATTCGTTCGACTGCGCGCCCGCACCGGCAAGGTGATGCACACCAGGCACGCGAAGATGAGCGCAACGCCCACCCAACCCATTGCGGGCAGCCTCTCGCCCACGATGACGGCGGCGAGCGCCGCCGCGACGACCGGCTCCAACAGGGTGATCGTGGTGGCCGTGCTGGCCGCAATGCGAGCCAGCCCGTAGCCGAAGCAGACATAGCCCAGGAACATCGGCACCAAGGCCATGTAGATGCCTACGGCGGCGTTGTTCCATGAGGCCAGGAACGGCGCACCCGTTGCGAACAGCACCGGTATCAGCAGCAGTCCGCCAATGCCGAAGATCGCACCCATTGCCGCCCGCGAGGGGATACGGCGCTGCATCAGGCGACGGGCCGCCCAGGAATACAGCGCATAGGTCAAGCCCGCGAGCAGGCCCAGGGCCACGCCGATGGTGATGGATGGCGCAGCGGAAGCCGCGCTATGGCCGCTGATTTTCGCAATGCAGAGCAAGGTCATGCCCACCAGTCCCAGGCCGGCCCCGATGACCCATCGGGCGCTGACGCGCAGGCCGTCCATGACCATCTCGATGACAGCCGACAGCAGCGGCGCGGAGCCAATGGAAACCACCGTGCCGACCGTCACGCCGGCCAGACGCATTGAGCCATAGAACGCCAGCGGGTAGATGGTCACGGCCAGCGCGCCCAACAGCAGCCAGCGCCATTGCAGGCTCAGCGCGGCCGCATGACGGGCAATGGCTCGGGTGGCGATGGCGGTCTGAAGCAGACCGCCGACGCCCATAGCGGCCGCACCAATCGCGGCCGCGCCAACTTCCGGGGCGAAGGTAGCGGAAACGCCAGTCGTGCCCCATAGGACAGCCGCCACCAGAACGCCGGCAACCCCGAGCAGATGTTCTTTCGATGAAACTTTCACGCTGCCCGGCCTTGTTGCACAATTCCAAAGCAGGACAGCAGTCTCTCAGGCGCCGATTTCGCTCAGTTGACCTGTTGTCGTA
>NZ_JAPDBQ010000265.1:0-1747 GCF_027705325.1 Aeromonas sp. QDB18 | reverse complement strand
CAAGCAAGCAGGAAAGTGGGATCAAGAGACGATCGTCTCATTTTTCCTGTGTCAATACTGTTCCGGTGAATACTTACCTTTACGTCAGCGGGATCAAGAAAAACTCATCGCTGTTTATTGCCATGCTGGAAAAGCTGCGCCACCACTACCGACGAGCCAAAACCATCACGTTGATCCTCGATAACTACATCATTCACAAAAGCAAACAGACCGAGCGATGGTTGAAGAAGAATCCCAAGTTCTGCCTGGTGTTCCAGCCAGTTTACAGCCCTTGGGTTAATCACATAGAACGGCTATGGCACAAGTTACATGAAACCATCACGCGCAATCATCAATGCAGAGGGATGGCAAACCTGCTGGCCCGAGTGAAACACTTCATGGATACCGTGTCTCCTTTCCCGGGGAATGGCTATGGCACAGCGAAGGTGTAGCACTATTGGGATCAGTTATTTAGAGTTCCGAGATGATGGTCGACACCTCTTCTGCTCCGTGTCTTATCTCCTCCATCACTTTTGCAACGTCATCGATCTGCTTTTGCCCGTGGATGGCGCCGTCTGCCGCGGACTGGATCTGCTCGCTGACCTGCCTGGTGAGCTGCTGATTCTGGCTGACGACATTGGCTATTTCGTTGGTCGATAGGGAGGTTCTTGCCGCCAGTTGACGAACTTCATCGGCCACGACGGCAAAGCCTCTGCCTTGTTCGCCGGCTCTCGCCGCTTCGATGGCGGCATTGAGCGCGAGCAGGTTGGTCTGGTCTGCAATGCTGCTGATGGTGGATACGATGGCGGTGATATTCTGGGATTGAGCGTGGAGCTTGCTCATCAAGGTGCTGGCATGTTCCATCTGCCTGACAATATTGTCCGAAGTGGAGACGACGGTGGTCAACATCTCCTCTCCTTTGATGGCGGAGGATTTGGTTGTGACAGATGTTTCATTTGCCACCTTGGCCACATGTTGTACGGCCTGATCTTTACTGATCTGCGGGGTGATATTGGAGGCAAACTTGATGACCTTGATCACTTTGCCATGGCTGCCCCGCACAGCGTTGTAGGTTGCCTCCAGCCAGACTTCATGGCCTTTTTTATCAAATCGCTGAAAGCGCCCCGATTTGAACGTCCCCTGAGCCAGCTCCTGCCAGAAATCGGGATGTTCCCGATAAAACAGCTCATCACAAAACATGCGATGTTGATGGCCTTTAATTTCATCGAGTCGATAGCCCATGGTATCCAGGAAATTACGGTTGGCGGAAATAACAACACCAGTCGGTTCAAACTCGATGACGGCAAGGGAGCGATCCAGCGCCTCAAATATTGCTTTTTGAGTCATGAGCAGATCATGTTGCACTGTCACATCTGACGCTATTTTGATGATCTTGATTATTTTTCCACCCTGGCTGACGGGGAAATAGGTGGCTTCCAGCCATATTTCCTTGCCTTGTTTGCCAACCCGGTGGAAGGTGCCATGCTGGCTGTGCCCATTTACCAGATCTCGCCAGAATTCCCGATAGGAGGGAGAGTCGGTATCTTCTTTCATGCAGAACATGGCGTGATGCTGCTGCACGATCTCATTGAGGGAGTAGCCGACGGAATGAAGAAAAAGCGGGCTGGCATCGAGAATATAACCATCGGTAGTGAATTCAATCATGAGAAGATGATCGTGCATGGCATGATCCTGTCTCTTGATCAGATCTTGATCCCCTGCGCCATCAGATCCTTGGCGGCAAGAAAACCCTCCATTTTACTTTGCA
>NZ_JAPDBQ010000264.1:0-1781 GCF_027705325.1 Aeromonas sp. QDB18 | reverse complement strand
CTACCTGAAGCAACACCGCTTATATACCCGCACACTTGGAATTATTTGAGTCTCTAAAAATGAGGGGATCTCTGAGCGCCGATGAGGCTCAGCAGATCGCTGGCCGAGCCATGGGCAATGGCGAGGGAGGCCTGATCCTCCTCGTGCAGCCGACCCCGCTTGAGCGCCAATTCCAGCAAGCCGATGATGGCATTCATGGGGGTACGGATCTCGTGGCTCATGGTCGCGAGGAAGGTGCTCTTGGCACGGTTTGCCTCCTGGGCCTCCTGGCTGGCCACCGCCAGCTCATCGAGCAGGCGTACCCGTTCGCTGACGTCAATCCAGCCCCCCACCCCCCCCCTGCACATTGCCGTCCAGATCGTAGTAAGGCTGAACCCAGTGATAGACGTCGACCCCGCCCGTCGGCAGGCCCAGACGGTGATCCCCCTCCTGGGCGCGGCGGCTGTCACAGGAAAGCACCAGATCCCCGTGCAGGGGAGCAAGAAAAGGCCAGCGCGTGCGCGCGTCGTCCAGGCCCGTGCCGAGCAGACCGACCTTGGGCTCGCCAAGGAAGCTGGCATAGCTGCTGTTGCACAGCACCAGGATCCCGTTCAGATCCCGCGCATAGATGGGGTGAGGTGTCCCGTCCACCAGATCGGCGATGAACTTGAGCTGGGTGCTCAGCGCCCCCTCCACCAGCCGCCGCTCGCGGATCTGCTTGCGCAGGGACAGCCCCCACAGGCCAACCCAGAGGGTCAACAGCAGGATCAACGCGATAAAGACCCCGAACTCCTGAATCAACTCCTGCCAGGAGACACTCTCCTGTTTGACATTGACCCGCCAGCGGTTGGAGAGCCCTTCCAGCTCATCCGGCGGAATGATGGCAATCACCTTGTCCAGAATGTCCCGCAGTACGGGATGCGCGGGGGTGACCGCCAACGCGGCACCGATGGGGATGGAATCGAACAGCTCTCCCGTGATGATCAGGCTGTCGGGGAATTTGCTGTTCACGTAGTACTTGGCCACCCGCAGCGGCAGTATGGTCACATCGCACACATCCATCGCCACACAGCGCATGGCATCTTCAATCGTATCGAACTGCCGCGACGTCAGCTTGCCGTATTCCGCCTCGATGGCCTGGGTCGAGATAAAGCCTCTGACCATGGCCACGGTGCCGGTCTTGAGCAGCGATGCAGGGGGGACCTCCCGGTGGCGCAGCCCCACCACATAGGAGAGGGGATCGAGGACAAAGGCCCGGCTGAACAGATAGCGGTTCCTGCGCTCGGCAGAAGGGCTCAACACCCCCGCATCCACCTGGCCGCTATCCAGAAACTGGGTCATCTGCTCCGGCGTCTTGGCAGGCACCACCTCGTGCTCCACCCCCAGCTTGGCTCGCATGACCTGCAGCAGATCGGCGACCACGCCGTGCATGGTACCGGTGACGTCATAGAAACTGAGGGGCGGGATGCCGCTGTTCACCGCAATCCGGATCTTCTCCCGTTTGCTCAGCCATTCCCATTGCTCGCGGCTCAGGTCGATTCTGCTGGCACCGATGGAGAGGCCCCCCCATTCCAGCGCTTGGCCACTTCCGCCCGCTTGCCCTCGAGGATCTCCCCCAGCGCGATATCCATGATCATCTTGAGTCGCCGCTCCTTGGGATTGAGGGCAAAGGCAAAACCGGCGGTATCGATATAGAGCGGCTTCAATAATTGAATGCTGCTCTGATAGGGAAGGTGCGAATAAGCGGGGAAATTCTTCTCGGCTGACTCAGTCATTTCATTTTTTCAGTTTGAGCCGATCTT
>NZ_JAPDBQ010000263.1:0-1790 GCF_027705325.1 Aeromonas sp. QDB18 | reverse complement strand
CAGGTCGCGCTGGCCTTGGCGCCTTGCGCGCTGTCGGCGAACAACCAGGCCTTGCGCCCCACGGCGAACGGGCGGATCGCGTTCTCCGCCAACACATTGCTGATGTGTAGATCACCCCGCTCGCAGTAGCCGACCAGATAGGGCCACTGCCCCAGCGTGTATTCCATCGCCTTTCTCGTCAGCGAGCCTTTCATCACCTTGCCGACGTTATTGTCCAGCCAGGTTTTGAACTCCGCCAACAGCGGCATGCTACGCGTCTGCCGTGCCTGATAGCGTTCGGCATCACTGCGCTCCTTCTGCTCCCGCTCGATGGCATAGAGTTTACCTATGTACCCCAATGCCACACCGGCCTTGCTGGCACCGGGCTTGCTCTTGCCCTTCGCAACGGACGGCGTGGCCTGGGTCGCTTCGATGAATTTGCGCCGAGCGTGATCCCAGCAGCCAATCCGTGTCAGGCCGCTCTGTTTGCACACCTGGCTATAGCCAGAATAGCCATCGGCTTGCAGTATGCCGCTAAAACCGTCCAGCAGGCGCACGGGTACGCTTCCGGCGCGCGACGGATCATATTCAAATAACACAGAAGGGCGGCCCGGTGGACCGCCACGGGTCACCCACATCCATTTGTCCGATTGCGCCGTTTTGCCCTCCTCTTTGAGCACCTGGATCCGCGTCTCGTCGGCTTGCAGGTACGTCGCGTGGTTCTGCTCCTCGCGCAGCAGGTTCATCAATGGCTGGAACACCTCATCCAGCCGGATGATCCAGTGGGCCATGCTGGTGCGGCTCACCTCCTGCCCTAGGCGCTTGAACATCTGCTCCAGACGGTACAGTGGCAGGCCATCGGCATACTTAGAGGTAATGATGTAGCCCAGCAATGACGGCGTGGCGATACATTTGCCCAGTGGGTGGACGGGGCGGTTGGCGGCGAGGATCACCTCTTCGCCATCACGCTCGAACACCGCCTTCTCTTGCCAGATCTCCAGCACCTTGAGTTGAGCCGGAATGAACTGCAACTCCTCTTTGACCTTGGTAAAGAACACCTTGCTGGCCCCGGCTTTCTGCTCATCGCTGAGGGTGAGTTCGATGCGCTCGCGCAGCAGTGAGGCGGAGAAGCCACGTTGACGCGGCTTGGCCTTTGCTTCGGCAGTTTGCGGCAGGTCATCGGGTAACTGGGCCAGCAGGGCGTCCATGTCCGCTTCCAGCTCTGCCTCATCAAAGAGCTGGAGCTGATGGAGTTTCTCGCTGCTGGCGGCAAAGCGCTGGATCCTGCGCAGACGCAGCAGCTCTTCGAGTAACAGGATATGGGCGTCACGCCGCTGGATAGCCTCTTCTTTTAACGCCAACTGTTGCTGAAAACCCGCAATAACCGCCAACAACTCAGCGGCGCTAAGGCCACTGAGATCAGGTGATGGGGTGAGGTTTTTCAGCGTCATTTTCATGGGGAAATTATAACAAAAACAAGGCGGTAAAGCACGAGGTTGGCGGTATTAAAGCGTCTCATAATGCAGTGTTTTATGGCCCTGCATCAAGGAGATATCGTAGCCATCGAGCAACCAGTTTATCTGCTCGGAAGAGAGGGAGAGTAGCTCATCGGCAGACGATGGCCACTTGAATTTCTCCTCGGCCAGCGCCTTGTAATAGAGCACAAAGCCGTTGTCCTCCCACATCAGACACTTGATCTTGTTGCGGCGGCGATTGGTAAAGGCATAGAGGGCACCGGTGAACGGGTTGTGCCCCAGTTGCTGCTCGACCAGCGCCGCCAGGCCGTGGGCCTGTTTACGAAAATCGATAGG
>NZ_JAPDBQ010000262.1:0-1842 GCF_027705325.1 Aeromonas sp. QDB18 | reverse complement strand
CCCAGGGCGGTGAAGATATCAAAGACCCGTTTTCCGGTAAATCGCAATGCGGCTCCGCTTAAGTGAACAGCATTGCGCCGATTGGTGTGGCCTTCTGCGCTGTGCCGGGTGACCAGCAAGACTCAGAGGGTGAAGCGCTGGGTCATATGGTGCAGCGAGGTGGCCAGCCTGCTCAGCTCGACGCAGGCCTGGGCGGTCTGCTGCGCCCCCTGGGCATTCTCGTCGGCGGCGGTGTGGATCTTGACGATGCTGCGATTGAGCTCCTCGGTGACCGCGTTCTGCTGCTCGGTGGCGGTGGCGATCAGGGTGTTCATGTCGGTGATCTGGGTGACGGCACCGTTGATGCTGTCGATGCTGCTCCCCGCCTCCCGCGCCAGCTCCACGCTCTCCTGCATCTGCTGACGGCTCAGTTGCATGGCGCTGCCCGCCTCGGCGGTACGCTCCTGCAACACCTCGATCATCTTGCTGATTTCGGCGGTGGACGCCTGGGTGCGCTGGGCCAGACTGCGCACCTCGTCTGCCACCACCGCAAAGCCACGCCCCTGCTCGCCGGCCCGGGCCGCTTCGATGGCCGCGTTGAGGGCCAGCAGGTTGGTCTGCTCGGCGATGCCGCGAATCACGTCCAGCACCATGCTGGCGCTGTCGGTCTCAAGTTGCTGCACCACGCTCCCGGCCTGCTCTATCTGGCGGGAAACCTGCTCTATGCTGCCGATGGCGCTGCGCACCACCTGGTTGCCCTGGGTGGAGGTGCGGGAAGCCTGCTTGGCCGCCCCCATGGCGTCCGTGGTGTTGCGAGCCACCTCATTGACGGTGGACTGCATCTCGTTCATGGCGGTGGCGACCTGAGAGACCTCTCCCTGCTGGCTTGCCATGCCTTTGGCGGACTGCTCGGAGATGGCGCTCACCTCCTCTACCGCGCTGCTGAGCTGACTCACCGAACCGGAGATTTCACTCACCAGCTCCGCCAGAGCCCCCTGCATCCGGTCGATGGCCGACCCCAGCTGGCCCAGCTCGTCGCGGTTGAAGCGGTTGCCGCGGATCCACTCCTGCAGCTCGCCCCGACCGAGATCGCCGCTCGCAATGCGCTGGGCCTGACGGGCCAGCATGATGAGCGGGTCACGGATCTGGCGGGTCAGCACCACGGAGAGGGCGACAACCAGGGCTAGGCCGATCACCAGGGCCAGGGTCACACTCAGCTTGGCGCTGTCAAAGGCGGCGATCACCTCGGCGCGGGAGCCCACGGAGTAGCCGTGGTTGATGCGAATGAGATCCCCCACCGACTTGCTCAGGGTGGTGTAGAGGGTGACCCCCTCCCCCATGAAGAGGTGCCGGGCTTCGGCCATCTGTCCCGAGTCCTGCATCTGCCGGATGCGCTGGTGCAGGGCGACATATCGCTCCCAGTCCGCCTTGACGATGTCAAAGGCGCGGCGCTCCTCCCGATCCTCCGCCCAGATGGTGCCATCGTGGGCCACTATCTGGCGCGCAGCCTCTTGCAGGCTCTTCTCGCTCTCGTTGCGATAGCGGGCCTTCTGCTGGGCATCGTCCGCCACCAGGAAGACATCCAGTTCGTAGCGGCGCAGGGCATTGATGGTCTCGCCGAGGGTGCTGGTGCGCACGACGGCGGGCAGGATACTGTCGGTAAAGCCGATGGCGGCGCGGTTCATCTTGCTGAATTCAAACAGCGAGAAGCCGCCGATAAAGGCCATCATCAGGCCGAGTACGGCAAAGCCGGCGGTAAGTTTTTTGCCTATCGTCTTGACATCCTCCCCACCTTAGCGCTTCGCGTCACAGGAGGGGGATTCCCATTACTGGGTGATAGCTGCTCGCGCAGTACCGGGTTCC
>NZ_JAPDBQ010000261.1:0-1901 GCF_027705325.1 Aeromonas sp. QDB18 | reverse complement strand
CCAGCGGGGCTGACGCCCCGGCGAAATTCCCCTCCCACCTACGTCGGAGGGAGTCCCCTTTCGCATTTAAGATGGGACCACAGGCACCGCTTTTCATCACTGGCCCCTCCACGATTTCGACCCCCTGGCTCGCCAGCTGGGCCATCACCTGATCCAGGGGCCAGCGGGTGATGAGGCAGAGATCCCCCGACCCCACCTGCGCCCGGTTGCGCGCCTCCTCCCCCAGCAGTTGCAGATTGATCTTCTGGTTGCCAAAGCGCAGCGCCCGGCGCCCCGCCCCGAAGGTGATGGGCTCCATCTTGAAGGCGCCGCTGTAAAACGCCACCGCCCGCTCAATGTCGCTGACCGCAATACCAGATGGTCGATATGGCTGATCATGCTTGCTCCCTGTCATGGTGATTGCCGCACCATCATACCCTGTTCCCTTGGCAGAGACTGTGCCTTGGCCCGCAAAGCCTTTTGTCCTGATGGCCCAACTGAAAGAAACCAAGAAGACCCAACTACTGCTTGGCATCATCAATGTATTGATAATATGAGAGTTTATTAACCTTTCTACTGAACTTCGGCTTCGATTGAGTTAACCTTCTTGCAATGAAATACAACTCGGACGAGTCGGCTTTGCGCAACACATGGACAGAAGAAGAGTTAAGGGCGACGGTGACCGCCTATCTGGAGATGTACAAGAAGGAGTTGGAAGGCACTACCTTTGTCAAAAAGCACTATTACGCAGAGTTAGCGGCTCGATTCCAACGGTCCGATAAGTCGTTTGAATATCGGATGCAAAATATCTCTTACGTCTGCGTGTTGATGGGCAGAGCTTGGGTTTCTGGGCTAAAACCGGCCAAGAATGTAGGGGCACAGAATGCGTCTATTATTGAACGCCTGATCTGTGAGTTAGACGGACAACCGTTTAGCGGACAAGCAGAATTCGAACATCAGGTCATCCAATACAAGGAGAAACCCATCTCTCCTCATCCCCCCGGTATAGAAGAGCCATCCCAGCGCTACCTGGCCACAACAAGTTATGTGAGGGACCCACACGTCAAAGCCTGGGTACTCGTCGTCGCAGACTCGCAGTGTGAGTGTTGTGATGCACAGGCCCCGTTTATCACGGCTACCGGAGAACCCTTTCTAGAGGTGCATCACCTGCGCACTTTGGCTGACGGAGGCTCGGATACCATCAACAACACGGTGGCGCTCTGCCCTAACTGCCATCGCGAGCTTCACTATGGCGCCAATCAGGTAGAGAAGCGCGATGCACTCTATCGAAAGCTATCCAGGCTGAAGAGAGAATAATCCCCAGCACTCAAAGCGGCCCCCACGGCGGGCCGCCTTCGTGTGGTCAGCAGGCAATCCGTTCTATGCAACCGCCACTGAGTTTGAAGAAGGCATCCTGCGGCAGCTCCTGCAGCCAGGTGGTGGTGTAGTCCAGATCCACATAGGCGCCGCGCAGCATGGCGCCAAAGATACCGTGAGAAACAACGATGGCCTGCTCGGCAATCTGCTCGTCCTCAAGCCATTGCCGGGCCCGGCGCTGAATGCTCTCAAAACTCTCGCCATGGGGGGCCCGCAGATACCAGTCCGGTTCCTCCAGATCCAGATCGGGGTGGGCCGCCAGCAGCTCGGGCACCCGGCGACTCTCCCACTCCCCCATCCCCAGCTCCACCAGCCGCTCGTCCCAGATGATGCGCCCCTGGTCCAAGCCAAGCTGCTGACACACCCGCTCCGCCGTCTGCCGTGCCCGGCCGAGGGGGCTGGCGTAGATCGTCCAGTCGGTGGGCTCGGTCAGGAGCTTGGCCAGACGGGCCCCCATGGCGAGGGCCTGGTATCTATTCACCAGGACGGGGTTGACGGCATCAGTTCTGCCGGGATGGGATAATCTGTCTTCTCGATGCACGCCC
>NZ_JAPDBQ010000260.1:0-1934 GCF_027705325.1 Aeromonas sp. QDB18 | reverse complement strand
GGGGTGACGTGAGCGCGTTAAGGATCAGGGTGTTCACGTTGGCCGGAATGGCTGTTCAACTTCGCCGGAATACGCATAAGAGTCCCTCTTTCCTGATCAACAGAACATCTCCCCTAAAGGACACCATGATGGTGTCCTTTTTGTTTATGCCGCTTTTATTACAAAGACAAGGATTAACCATGCCATTACCACAACCGGGGGACCACCTCGTTTCACCCCGTGCCGGTTACCAGCACCACGGCCTCTATCTGGGGGACCATCAGGTCATCCACTACCAGGGGGTCAGTGCTGGTATACATTCCGGTCAGATAGCCATCACCACGCTTGCCGAGTTTGAGCAAGGGCGGGGCTATCGCATCCAGCACCATCGTTCGCGTGTCTTCAATCGGGAAGAGAGCATCGACCGTGCTTACTCCCGCCTTGGAGAGGCGCACTACAGCACGCTCTTTAACAACTGCGAACACTTCGTGCTCTGGTGCATCGAGGGCTTTCACTACAGCAAGCAGATTAACCAGCTCATTTCCACGGGGTGTATCGCACATCAGGCACTTCGCACAGTGACCCAGAAGCGCCCTCAGGCCGCCCTGCCTGGCATGGCCAGCAGCACGGTATCGACCCTGTCAGCGACTACCGCTGTGACCGCTGCAGTCGGTGCGTTACTGGGTACAACGGCTTCTTCGCTGGCGGGCCCCCTTGCAGCCACCTATGGCCTCTACCGCGCCTGGCGTTGGTTCAGGGATTAACGCTTCTCACATTCGATACAAGAAGGACACATCATTATGATTATGCCATTTCACTTGGCAGGAATGTCTCTGCCGATTTCTCCTAAGCTACCTGGTTTACTGCGCAGCGTAGTGCGAGAGCAACGGCTCGACCTCAACAACCTCTCGACCCTAACCTTCAACTTTCGCAGTCCCGATTACAGTGCCGAAACCGGTGGTGTCCACCCTGTCGAGCTACGGCTTATTCGGGGATTGCACGGCTGGGTCTTCGATTACATCACCGACTTTAGCTATCAGGGGCTCGGCCAGGATGCGGAGCTCTGCAAGGAGCTTGACTTCAACTTCTCCTGTAACGAGCACTATCTGCGGGGCTGGGGACCACTGGACGGCGTGGAAGCACGCGAACTGTTCGCTCTGTGGCAGAGCAATTTCATTGGCTACGGCCAGTTGGGGTATTTCACCGTCATCGTGAGTGGGGATTAGGAGGTGTGTGATGACTAACGAACTGCCGCTGACCCACTACTCGCGCCAGTGGTTGGGACTGGTCGCAGCAAAAGCCAAACTGCAGCCGACTCGCCGATGCGAGCGCTGGTTGCTGCATCTGACTCCTGGTAGCCCGAACGCCCGCACCGTCACCCTGCATCTACGTTGGTCTGGCATGCAGTGGCAACTTCTCTCCCTCACCAATGCTGAGGACTGGCGCACCATGAGCCAGCCGATAGATGAAATATGTGTGGATCCCACGCGCCGCTGTTTCTGGCGTAGCCAGGCAGGGCCCGTCCCGTTCTCTGATCAGCCCCGTGTACTGGGAGACTTTCTGAGCAACCTGCAGCGCACCTGTATCCATCACGGCTATTGCGTGGAGAGTGACCCCTTACCTCAAGAGGAGGTCGATGATGCCTAAAAAACCGATAGCCATTGATCCTGAGGTCATCAATCGGGAGGGAGAGACGCAGGTTGTACGTGATAGTGGCACTAACCATTCAGTGCTACAGCGTTTATCTGTGGGTCGTGGAAGCCTGCTGCCTTGCTCTGGCTACTACCCTGCTGAACGTGTTGGCCCCAGAGTCGCTGATGCCGGCGAAGAGTACGCCAGCGTCGAGAGCCGGAGCTATTCCCAAAGCCACCTGATCTCCCCTAAATAACTGATCCCAATAGTGCTACACCTTCGCTGTGCCATAGCCATTCCCCGGGAAAGGAGACACGGTATCC
>NZ_JAPDBQ010000259.1:0-1968 GCF_027705325.1 Aeromonas sp. QDB18 | reverse complement strand
ATTGGATCGGACATACTGAGTACAGTGAAACCAGAATAGAGCAATTAGATCACATCTTTAATCTGATTGGTATTACCACGAGTGGTCATTTCGCCAGGGCAAGGAGCGCCAGACGGTGCAGGTGGCGGGCAACTATCGGGTGGATCTGGCGGAAGCGGTGCGGGACGCCGCCCTGGCTGGGCTCGGCATCGCCTATGTGGCCAACTACCTGCTGGACAAGGAGCTGCAATCTGGTCAGCTCATCCCTCTGCTGCCCCAGTGGCAACCGAACCAGAAGATGGCGGTGCACGCCGTCTATGCCAGGCGAGAGCATCTGGATCCCAAGATCCGCCTCTTCATCGACTTCCTCAAGGAGAGCTTCGGACCCGGGCCCTACTGGGCGCAGCGACTCGCACCCTGGCTCGGGGGGAAATTGTCCGGCACCGAGGAATAATCGTTTCCATACAAGAACACTGGCGTGAGTGCGGTTTCAAAGTTGTGTCAAATCAGTCAGTTGGCGCAACCGATATCGTGCAAACGTTTTTGCTAACAGGGTTGTAACCCGGCGGGGTTGCGGCGGTGAGGGGAGGGGAGCAGAATCCGCGCCCATCTTCAGCCTCACTGGATGGAATCCCCATGATTGCCCTGCTTGGTATCCTGAGCATCCTGGCCCTGGCCGCACTCTGCTCTGATAATCGTCGTCGTATCCCGTTGCGAACAGTGGGCTTTGCCCTCTGCCTGCAAGTGCTCTTCGCCGCCCTGGTGCTCTGGCTGCCCGCCGGTCAGCAGGTCTTGAACGGTGTCAGCGAGAGCGTCAGCAGCGTCATCGGCTACGGCCAGGAGGGGATTGCCTTCCTGTTCGGGGATCTGGCCAAGTTCAAGCTGGGCTTCATCTTCGCCTTCAACGTGCTGCCGGTGATCATCTTCTTCTCCGCGCTGATCGCCATCCTCTATCACATCGGCCTGATGCCCAAAGTGATCGCCCTGCTCGGCGGCGGCCTGCAGAAATTGCTGGGCACCGGCCGCGCCGAGAGCCTCTCTGCCACCGCCAACATCTTCGTCGGCATGGTGGAAGCGCCGCTGGTGGTCAAACCCTATCTCTCCAGGATGTCCGATTCCCAGTTCTTTGCGGTGATGAGCTGCGGACTGGCCTCGGTAGCCGGCGGCACCCTGGTGGGCTACGCCAGCATCGGGGTCGAGCTGAAATACCTGATTGCGGCGGCTTTCATGTCCGCCCCTGCCGGGCTTGCCATGGCCAAGATCCTGGTGCCGCCCGCCGCGCAAGAGGAAGATCACCACGAAGACGTGGAGATCCCCCGCGCCACCAACGTAATTGAAGCGGCCGCCGATGGCGCCATGGCGGGTCTCAACATCGCCGTCGCCGTGGGGGCGACCCTGCTGGCCTTCGTCGGCGTGATCGCCCTGCTCAACGGCCTGCTGGGCTGGGCCGGCGACCTGGTGGGGCTGGAGCTGAGCTTCCAGATCATCCTGGGCTGGCTGTTTGCCCCCGTCTCCTGGCTCATCGGCGTCCCCTGGGGTCAGGCCCAGGCGGCCGGTGCCCTGATCGGCACCAAGATCGTCATCAACGAGTTCGTCGCCTTCATTGCCCTGGTGCAGGATCAGACCCTGAACGAGTCGAGCAAGGCCATCGTCACCTTCGCCCTGTGCGGTTTCGCCAATATCTCTTCCATGGCGATCCTCATCGGCGGCCTGGGGGCCATGGTGCCGGAGCGCAAGTCCTTCATCGCCCGCTACGGCATGCGCGCCATCCTGGCGGGGGTGTTGGCAAACCTGATGAGCGCCTCCCTGGCAGGCTTGTTCCTCGCCCTCTGATAGACCCTGGAAGTCAGCACCTTCCGGTCATTGCCCGCTTCGGCGGGCTTTTTTGCACCCGCTTGCAGGCAAAAAAAGCGGTTCATCGCGGCTTTCCGGGGAAGGCCGCCTTGATTTTCAGAAAAAAGTATTCTGAGTCCCTAAATCCATATGCCA
>NZ_JAPDBQ010000258.1:0-1988 GCF_027705325.1 Aeromonas sp. QDB18 | reverse complement strand
GCGGTGACTTTGAGAAGAGCAACGAAAGTACGCATTTATCCGACCGACGAACAAGCGGCATTCTTGAATGCCCAGTTTGGCGCGGTGCGGTTCGCGTACAACAAGGCCCTTCATATTCAACGACACATGTTCAAGCGTCACGGGATTTCACTGAAACCGAAACGCGACCTGAAACCCATGCTCGCAGTGGCGAAAAAATCGCGCAAATACGGCTGGCTAAAGGAGTACGATTCACTCGCCTTGCAGCAAGCGGTGATTAATCTCGACAAGGCATTCGCCAACTTCTTCAATCCCAAGCTCAAGGCACGAATGCCTACCTTCAAGAGCAAACGGGGCAGGCAATCCAGCTATCACCCCAACGGAAAGGTGCTCACAGCGGCTATCCAGTTGCCGAAGATGACGCCCATCAGGGCGGTCATTCATCGAGATATTATCGGCGTGGTATCCAGCATCACAGTCAGCCGTGGCCCGACAGGGAAATACTATGCTTCCATCCTTTGCGAGGATGGCTGCGAGGCTCCCGCCAAGCCCACCTTCATCACGGACGTGACTGGCTGTGATATGGGGCTGTCCCACTACCTCATTGAGTCGAGCGGCAAAAAGATTGCCAATCCACGCCACCTTATCAACGCCAGTCGCAATCTACGACGCAAGCAAAAGGCACTGTCTCGCAAGAAAAAGGGCAGCGCCAACCGTGGCAAGGCAAGACGGCAACTGGCCGCCCTGCACGAACGGGTAGCCAATGCCCGCGCCGATTTTCAGCACAAACTCTCTCACACGATGGTTGACGAAAACCAAGCGGTCATCGTGGAGACATTGAAATCAGCGAACATGATGAAAAATCACAAACTGGCCCGCGCCATTGGCGATGCTGGTTGGCATGGTTTCATCATGAAGCTGGAGTACAAGGCACAAGCGGCGGGTCGCCACCTAATCAAACTTGATCAGTGGTTTGCCAGCTCGAAACTGTGTAGCGATTGCGGCCACAAGATGCCGGACATGCCGTTGCATCAGCGGCAGTGGGTATGTCCAGCGTGTGGGGCAGGGCATGACCGCGACATTAACGCGGCCATGAATATCCAGCAACAAGGCATATTGGAATTAAAGGCGGCGGGACACGTCGTTTCTACCCATGGAGGCCAGCGTTAATCTGCCAATTCGGCAGTAGCGGCCTAAGAAGTGGGAAGCCTCGCCGCTTGCGGCGGGGAGCAGTCACTTCTCAAGTGTTCTTCTCCTTAACCATCCCCTCATATGAGCGAGGCGTGGCGCGGCTTCTGAGGTATGATCGCCATCCTTGACCAGCTAATACCCAACAGACTATCCCCATGTTTAACCACGAACTAATCCTCAACCACATCGACGATATATTTGGACAGGACATGCATGCCAAGCGTGTTCTTTCCCTCGCCAATGCTACCCTCGGGGTTATCGAGTCAGGTTCACTGGCCATCCACGCCATCGGTAGTGGCCTCTCCTTGGCCAACGGTCTCGAACGTAAACATGCGGTTAAACAGGTGGATCGCCTGCTCACTAACACCAAGCTCAATGTCTGGAGCCTCTTTGACGATTGGGTGCCCTATGTGGTCGGTGAACGTACCGAGATCGTAGTCTCCATGGACTGGACCGAATTCGATGCCGATGATCACAGTACCTTGGTTATCAGCCTGCAAACCAACCACGGTCGCAGTACTCCGCTGCTGTGGAAAACCCATCGGAAATCGTTGCTCAAAGGGCAACGCAATGCCCATGAGAAAGAGCTGCTCACCAAGCTCAAGCAGACGTTGCCAGAGGGTATCTTCGTGACGGTAGTAGCTGACCGCGGCTTTGGTTACATGGAGCTGTTCGAACGCCTGGAGCAAGAGCTAGGCTTTGCTTATCTCATTAGATTTAAAGGAAATGTTTTGGTTGGTTACCCTGGTGTAGAGCAGGTTCCAGCTCGGGACTGGCTAACGCCGACCGGGCGCACCCGAACCCTCAAAGCGGTGGAG
>NZ_JAPDBQ010000257.1:0-2033 GCF_027705325.1 Aeromonas sp. QDB18 | reverse complement strand
TGTTTGGAGACAGCCAGTTTACCAGCACCCTGTCTGTCAACTTCCACTTCCCCAAGATCCCGCGAAGAACCTGAAAATAAGCCCAGCAGAACAGCCTGCGCCCAGATGGCCATAGACCGACTGGTGGCCCAATACGGCTCGCTGCACCAGTTGGACCGTCTCAATTGCAAGCCGGTTATCAATGAGACAGCTGACTGCGCTCGTTGACGCCCCACCGTCTCGCTCATCCACAAACAGCATAAAGGGCCAACCCTTCCAGGCTAGCCAACTATGCAGCCAAGAAGTCGCCTGCAACTGGCGGCGTCGTTGACTTGTGTGACGCGCTGCGCTTGGGGGCCAAGTGGTGGCACAAGACATTAACAACGTGGCTGACTTTGTGGCTAACGTTGCCAAGGGGTTACGCGCCCAATACTGCGTGGTGATCGAGCAGATCGTACAGGAGCTGCGTGGTTTGCCTTGCGCAGAGCTGACCGTTGAACCGGTGGCGAAGCAGTAGATCCTCTCGATCCGTTCCTTTGGGAAACGCGTGACTGACCGCAGGGAAATGGTTCAAGCGTTGTCAGAATTTATGGCTCGCGCAGCCGATAAGCTGCGTGCCGAGGGGATGTGTTGCCAGCGGGTGCACCTGTTAGTGCGAACCAGCCCGTTTGACGAACGAGCGCCTTACTACAGTGAGCAGGCCGGCGTTCGGCTAGTCAGCCCTAGCGATGACACCCCGTTGTTGCTGCAACAAGTGGGCGTGTTGCTACCGCAGATTTGGCGCGACGGTTACCGTTATCAGAAAGGAGGGGTCATGCTGAGTGAGTTCACTCCCAAGGGGCAGCAACAGGCCGATCTGTTTGCTCCGTCCTCCGCTCAATCTGATGCGCTGATGGCTGTGATGGACCAGATCAAAGCCAAGGGATTGGGACGCGTAGGCTTGGCCAGTCAA
Source organism: Aeromonas sp. QDB18 (assembly GCF_027705325.1). Taxonomy (NCBI): domain Bacteria; kingdom Pseudomonadati; phylum Pseudomonadota; class Gammaproteobacteria; order Aeromonadales; family Aeromonadaceae; genus Aeromonas; species Aeromonas sp. QDB18. The sequence goes on along the minus strand of NZ_JAPDBQ010000257.1, from coordinate 1,102 downwards.
GGCACGGATTCTGGTACGACAACATGAGGTGTTGGTTATGGATTGGGACGCGTAGGCTTGGCCAGTCAAGGCACGGGGTCCGCCGATTGATGATGCGCCAAGAGCACCTGAGCCCCTGAGCCCCTGTTACAACTCCCGCTGGGAGGACCTCTGCCAGTGGCTAGGTAAGTGGATACAGTTATGTTCCTGCTGTTTGCTAGATGTGGTACCCCAAGCCCAAAAGCACAAAGGGGTAGCCTCGTAATGAAGCTAACTTTTTGTTTTATTTGGTGCCGGTAATAGGAGTCGAACCTACGACCTTCGCATTACGAAGTCAATAAACTCACGTTTAATCCTGTCTTGATAAATCCAACAAACAAATTCATTCACTTTAAATTCAATTGTTTAAGTATGCGACGAATTCACTCTTGTCCAACGACATACAACCCTATACGATGCCAAATGTGGTACCCCATGTGGTACCCCAAAACGAGGTTTTAGGATGATTTCTCAAGATCGACAAGTCGCGGCAGCAGAGCTTAAAGAAGGTGCAACCGCAACCCGATTTGCTATCAGCTCTAAACATGGTAACGGTTTATCACTCGAGGTTCGGGCCGGTAAGCAAAAACGCTTCGTGTATAGATTTAGGCTACTTGGCAAGCAACAAACCATGGTCCTTGGACTATACCCTGCGATGGGACTTGCTCAAGCTCGTGAGCGACATTGTGTTGCGGTGGGGCAAGTCAAACAGGGCATCGATCCCCGTCAGGTTGTTGCAGAGGCTAAACAAAAGAACGAACAGATGCTCGTGCTTGATGAACTGTTTGAGCAATGGCTTAGCCACAAAGCCAGCGTAAAACGTCGTGATGGCGTTCGATCAGAGATTAGCCTTCGAACAGTCACTGATTATCGTCGAATTTACCAAACACACTTGCAAAAGGTCCTTGGTAAATATCGAATTTGCGATATAACCATGGCTGTCCTCCACCAACATTATCAGAAGCTACAGAAGGTCTCTCTTGAAGGACTTCGTAAAGCAATGGGGACAGGGCGAGATCGTGAACGTTTTGAAGCAATGTTAAGAGGATTTGACCGACCGATCTGGGTGTGATCTTATACTCTC
>NZ_JAPDBQ010000256.1:0-2033 GCF_027705325.1 Aeromonas sp. QDB18 | reverse complement strand
GGCAGAGAAAATCCAAGCAAAACAACACGTTAGACGGTATTATTAATTCGCTTGCCGCTTAAGGTTCTGTACATGAGATCAGTATAGCTCGTGGTGACTGCTAATCATGGGTAATCAGGTTTTCTTATTAACAAGATGATCCCGACAGATAAGAAAATCGGGCCCAAGAACAAGCCAGAAGTTGCCAGAATAGATACCGCGAGCGACGAGAATTCCATTTCATGCATCTTTTGGGGATGTGGTGAGGACAGGTTAGCTGACCTATAGGAGTCTATCCATTGGGATGTGGGGCAAGTATCACAGTATCTGATTATCCCCAATGGAGATCTTACACCTTGTGGTGTTAGTGAGATAAAACAGAGAGTTACTGCGCCCCCTTTGTGCGCAAATGGGGTTCGTTGCGCTTGGGTTTACTTGGCTGGTTGTATGTCTACTGATACAACCCGGAAGCTGGGCGGCTGTAGTAACACACTCGGTGGCCTTAGCAAGCTGTCCTATGACAACACTTCCCATTGCCCACCCTTGCGCGGACCAACAAAGCGTAATCGTCCTGCCTTAACCAACGCCGCCGCCGCTCGCTCCACAGTGCTGGTCGATCTGCCTATCCGCTCGGCTACTTGTTTAAGGGTCAAGGTCGGCTCAGCCACCAAGATAGCCAACACCGCATCCGGCGTTTTTACCCGCATTTCTACCGGCGTTTCTACCCGCATTTTTTCCAGCTGTGTGAACTGTGATGCCGGTTGTGCGGCAATCGCCTCGGTCAACGCATCTCGCAGCGCCTCTAGCAGAAACAGAATAAAATCGGTGCAGTCACTCAGCCTGTCGGCCAGACTTAATTGGTGGTAGTAGTGCTCTTGGCGCTCTTTGATGATCGCTTCCACCGGCAGGAAGGCCATCACTGGTTGCCAACGGCTCAAGATCACCGTTTGCCACAAGCGCCCCATACGACCATTTCCATCGGAAAAGGGGTGGATAAACTCCAACTCGTAGTGCAAGGCACAAGAGGCGATCAAGGGATGGGCCTCTGTTTCTGCCAACCATTGCATCAGTTGTTCCATCAGACGCGGAACCTGAGTCGCGGGGGGAGCCATATGTACTAATTGCTCACCCCGATAGATGCCGACCCCAGCACTACGCCATTGCCCTGCATCGTCGCATAACCCGTGCATCAAACGTTCATGGGCCCTGAGCAAATCCGCAGAAGAGGTAGGGGCCCAAGCCGACATTGCTTCATAAGCGGCAAAGGCATTGCGCACCTCCTGGATCTCACGGGGTAATCCCAGTACAGGTTTGCCGTCGATCACTGCCGTGACTTGATCCAGGCTCAGGGTGTTGTGCTCGATAGCCAGGGATGCCTGGATGGTGCGGATCCGGTTTTCCCGGCGTAGCATGGGCACTTGCGAGCTCTGCGTCGAGCGCCATTGCCCCACCAATTCTGCGATCTCCGCCACCCGGCTCAACATGGCGTGGGTCAGGGTGAAGGGAGGGGAATAGGCTGCCATGGGGGACTCCGACTGAAACGATTGCAAATGCGAAGGCTCAGAGATTATCAGATCGGGGGCAAGACCAACACGCCGGCGTATCTTTGCGAATTCTGTGATAAGCGGTATGCGATGTTCTATGACGGGGTGCGATTTGTTGCGAACTTGCTGTGTTACTCGCTCCATCTGCTTGCTATTTCATGCAATGAGATGCAAACGAGTTCCTTTGATTTAAAATCCCTCGACGTTCGCGTCGTGCCGGTTCGATTCCGGCCTCAGGCACCATTAAAATCAAAGACTTACTAAGGCCACTAGCAATAGTGGCCTTTTTGTTTCTAGTCAATTGACTGCCAGAATGGCAGCGACCTGAAGAGTCGGTTCATCTCTTGAATCTGCACGTGCCAAGCTGCGACCCCTGGTGTGAACATCAAAGAGCCTGCTCGATGGCAGGCTCCTGAGTGCTTCCCAGAATTCTCTAAATAGCTGTTCCGAATAGTAGATCACCGGAGGAAGGGAACTCAGTCCAGTTTGTGCGATCTGATTAGTCGCTAA
>NZ_JAPDBQ010000255.1:0-2051 GCF_027705325.1 Aeromonas sp. QDB18 | reverse complement strand
GAAAAGATCGGCTCAAACTGAAAAAATGAAATGACTGAGTCAGCCGAGAAGAATTTCCCCGCTTATTCGCACCTTCCATAAGAACTTCTATTGCATCTTCTAGCTTATTCAAATTACGAACGCAATGTGGCCCACTTCGTCTAATGTCACCTTTCAGAAGCAGCTCATTATTCCAGTTATGAATAATCCACTCCAGTAACTTATTCACATGTGTCTCGTCCACGAACTCCCGAGCCTCGGGCGATCTAAAGATTATTAATGCTTGATGCAAATATATTTCAGCCAGTTCAATGGCAGTCTGCATAGTCTCATGAGTCACAAGTGCGTTTCTGTAGTCTCTATTTTTAAACACATGAAGTGCCGCCGCGATTCTCGAAGCCTGCTCCATAAACTTTGAACCAAAATCTTTATAGTGTTCCAAATATTCCCCGCCCCTCATTGCGTATTCAATGTCATTAAACTTGTCATTCCAAATTTTCTTAGCACTCTCTGTTAAATTCAGGCAATGACGTTCCTTGCCTTGTGCTCTCATCTCGAGCCCTTCTTGCAGTAATGCATCAATCCTTGAGCTAAATCTACCTAATTTAATTTTATCATCTAGTGATGCGCTATCATCCCTATCTTCTTGACGATAGCCAATCTCTGACTCAGGCTCACACAGTAGAATTCGAGCGTCTAATCCAGAGCTTCTCATCGCATCACCATTACTATCTCTGAATATTCTATATATATCAGGCTGGATTTGCATGCTCAAAGTCAAACGAGCACCTTCAATATGAACTTCAGGGGCATTGGCTCTGTCAACACGTATAGTTTGACCTGACCATAGTGAGTTAAACAATGCATTATCTTTCATCAAGTCACTGGACAGTAGTGTCCCAGCTTCATCGGACACCAGAGCTAATGACGTATTCTTCTCAGCTAACATCGACTTCAGTTTTGCGACTGTTATATCCTCAGCTAAAATCCTCTTAACTAACGGAGCTATAGGCATATTTGAATGGTGAGTGTGCCATGCCTCTATTATAATGGGCTGCTCATCACCTTTTTTATACATCTCACCTAATTCCCTCCTTAACACTTTTTCCTTCATATTCCACAATTCCAGTTCGATCTGATATTTCTGCTGTGCAGCATCTACCTGCTCAGCCAAGCATTTTTCAAATTCACGGACTGGTTTCATCAGTAGCTTATCGACCGTGCTTTTTCTCTCGCCAGAAGCAGCTAGAATTAGAGTGTAAAGTGATGCCGGTATTTTCATCTCACTTTTTGGGCTAATATCTACCAACTGCTGCGATGCGATAGCCATTACAGACAACATTTGAGTCAAGATCATAAATCTCGGGGCCTTTGTTTTATAGGCGACGACATCCAGTGTATCCCAAAGGGACTGATCTAACCGCTCAATGACAGCTTCAATGGCTCTGTGTTGATTCATTTTTGACCTCCATTGTTTGACTACTTTGTGACCTGGTTGCGATCCATTGATTGACCTCGCTCTGACGCCAGCCGATCGCTGACTTGCCAAGTTTTATCGCCTTGGGAAAGCTGGGATCATGCCGGGAAGACCTGGCGTTCAGCTTGTCGTAAATAGTTGATCTAGATAGACTAATTAGCTTGGAAAGCTCAGCCATCCTGATGATGGGGTCTATTGTCTCTAGTGTCATGTGAAATCCCTCTAACGTCTAATTGAATGAGCTCGCATTATGGCGGGCCTCTGGGGTAAGGTCAGGGGGGAAAAACTACGATCCCAACGGGTAAATCATGACAACACACTTCTTTATGATTTTTTTCGACGCTATAGCAAAGGCCCTTGGGTTTAGTAGCCCGGTCCGCCCAACCAAGAAGACCGGCGAAAGTTTGCGCCGTGAACGTCCATCAAATTCTGAAAAATATGATTTACAAAAAACACTGAAAAAAATAACAAAACGCTTACACGATGGTAGCAATTTGCCACCTACCATTCTATTAAACCATCATGTACAGGATCTTTAGCTACAACCAATTGAAATAGATAGAAAAAAGGCTTCGTTTGTGATCTGATTTAATCG
>NZ_JAPDBQ010000254.1:0-2078 GCF_027705325.1 Aeromonas sp. QDB18 | reverse complement strand
TGGTGTGTTTGGCGACAACCAGTTTACCAGCACTCTGTCTGTCAACTTCCACTTTCCCAGGATCCCGCGAAGAACCTGATCTTTGGTCACCTGTTCCACTCTGCATTTCCCGATCTCGGCATCGAACCGGGCGCCTTTGCCATCGCCGGCATGGGGGCGCTCTTCGCCGCCACCGTGCGTGCCCCCATTACCGGCATCGTGCTGGTGACCGAGATGACCGACAACTATCAGCTGATCCTGCCCATGATGATCACCACCATAGGGGCAACCCTGGTGGCGCAATGGTTGGGGGGGCGCCCTATCTATTCCCAGATCCTGGAGCGAACTTTACGGCTTGCTGCGCGTCAAAACCGGGGTGAAAGCAGCATCGCGACCGGTTAACTCTTTGTTTATCCGTATCAATCCGGCATGGTCGCGTATAGTGAAAAGAAACCGGCCGTGTTGATGTCGGCATATAGAAGAGGCCTTATGTCCCAAATCGTGAAGTTATTGGTGGTGCTGGCCGTGGGGGCATGTATCGGTTATGTCGTCGGGAACAGACAGGAGCTGGCTCAGAGCAGCCTGATGACGGTGCAGCAAGAGACGTTGGAGCGTCAGAGCAAGGCCATTGCACAACTGAAGACGGATCTCGGCGTCAGGGAGACCCTGCTGGCGACCCAGAAGGCCGCCTTCGAGCAACTTCAGCAGACGCTCAAGGATCAGGAAGCCCAGGTACAGGAGCAGAAACGTCAGCTCGCCTTCTTCGAGCGCATCATGCGTCCCACCGGCGAACAGGTGGGGGTATCCATCGACAATCTGACATTGCAGGAGACGAGTGTGCCGGGTCGCTACCACTATCGTCTGGCGCTCACACAACCCGCCAAGAAGCGGGAGCTGTTTCGGGGGCAGGTGCAGATCCGGCTCGAAGGCAGTCTGGCTGACAAGCCCAGGATCCTCAGTGGCCGGGACCTTGGCATGAAGGTGGGGGAGGGACGCTACGCGTTGCGATATTTCCAGCTCTTGGAGGGCAATTGGCAGCTTCCCTCAGGCTTCATCCCGGACAGGGTGAGAATCCTCATCCCGAAGGAGGGTCGGCAACCGGCCCAGGAACTGGTGGCCGAGTGGAACGAGGTGCTCAAGCCTCTGATCGCTCAACCAGTCCCCTTGCCGGCAGCGCAGTAAGAGAGTGGTGAATACTTGAACTAAATGGTCGGGTATTGGATAATTTCGCGGTTTCCATGTTTGTGGATGTAACGGTTGTGAGGTCAGCAATGAGTGCAGTAGCAGAAGCCCCCTTGCCCATCCAGATGACGGATGCGGCAGCCAACAAGGTAAAGACCTTGATCACCGAAGAAGAGAATCCCGAACTCAAGTTGCGGGTCTACATCACTGGGGGGGGCTGCTCCGGTTTCCAGTACGGTTTCACGTTTGACGAGAAAATCAATGATGGCGATACCGTGGTCGAGAAGAGCGGCGTCACCATGGTGATCGATCCCATGAGCCTGCAATACCTGGTCGGCGGCAGCGTGGATTACACCGAAGGCCTGGAAGGTTCCCGTTTCACCGTGACCAACCCCAACGCCACGACGACCTGCGGTTGCGGTTCCAGTTTCTCCATCTGATCTACAAGCAGCGTGATCTGAAGGGCCCCGAGGGGCCCTTTTCATTTTTGTGTGCCTGGCGTGGCTGGCATGTAGATCTTGATGTGGCGAAAACGGGTACCGATTGGTAGCGATAGAGAAGGTGTGCAGGCTCATTTAGATGAATCGTTGATGGTTTTTTAGCCTGGTTGGTTGTTGATTAAACACCTGGACGTCTTTTTCAAATAAACACGTAGTTTTCGCTTGTCAGCGAGAATCATATCCCTATAATGCGCCTCCATCAGCACGGCGCAGTGCGTGTCTGGTCCACCTTGCAAAGCAAGCTGGTGAGGGTTATAGTTTCAGACCCTGCTCTTTAACAATTTGAATCAAGCAATCTGTGTGGGCACTCACAGCATCGAGCATCAAAAACAATTTTTGATTTCAATGTCTGATGAAGTGACCAAAGCAACGAAAGTTGCAGCAGTTAATTCAGCAATTCATTGAGCCGCCTTAACA
>NZ_JAPDBQ010000253.1:0-2242 GCF_027705325.1 Aeromonas sp. QDB18 | reverse complement strand
GGCATATGGATTTAGGGACTCAGAATACTTTTTTCTGAAAATCAAGGCGGCCTTCCCCGGAAAGCCGCGATGAACCCCATTTTAGGAGGGGCGGGGGGAGCGTGCAGCACTTTTTACCCCGACATGTGAAGGGCGACCGACTGCGTTCACGGACCGGTAAAATGGCCGCAACTGAACCTGAATGTGAGATGATGCGGTCTCTTCTTTCTTGATATGTAACAAATCAGGGGGACGGGCTCTGTGGTCTGATGGCGTCCGAGGCCGGCCGTGGTTGACGTTGAACAAAAGGAGCAAGTGTGAATTCCGAGTTGATCTGGGTGCTCAGCATGCTGGTGGGTGCCATTCTCCTGTTTATTACCAACAAGGTACGTATGGACGTGGTCGCCTTGTTGATCATCATTCTGTTCGTGTTGAGCGGCACCCTGACCCTGCCGCAGGCGCTGGCAGGATTCAGCGATCCCAACGTCATTCTGATTGCCGCCCTGTTCGTGGTGGGGGAGGGGCTGGTGCGTACCGGCATCGCCTATCAGGTGGGAGATGCCCTGGTGAAGGTGGCCGGCAGCAGCGAAACCCGCATGCTGGTGCTGCTGATGGTGGCGGTGGCGACCCTGGGGGCCGTGATGAGTTCGACCGGGGTGGTGGCCATCTTCATCCCCGTGGTGCTGAGCGTGGCGAACCGGATGGGGATCCCGGCGGGCAGACTGATGATGCCGCTCGGGTTTGCCGGCCTTATCAGCGGCATGATGACGCTGGTGGCAACGCCGCCCAACATGGTGGTGAACAGTGAACTGATGCGGCACGACATCCAGGGGTTCGGCTTCTTCGGCTTCACCCCCATGGGGGTCATCATTCTGGGGATGGGGATCCTCTACATGCTGGTGATGCGCACCTCCTTGGTGCGTGAAGGAGAGGAGGGCAAGGGCAAGCAGATGGGACGCAGCACCATGCGGGATCTCATCCGTGACTACCGCCTGGCGGGGCGCGCACGCCGACTGGCGATCCGGCCCGACTCCCCCCTGATCGGCCAGACCCTCGACGAGCTGCAATTGCGTGCCCGCTTCGGTGCCAACGTCATCGGGATGGAGCGCTGGCGCAAGTTCAGGCGGGTGATGGTCAGTGTCACCGGGGTGACTGAGTTCCAGGCCAAGGACGTGCTGCTCATCGACATGTCGGATCCCGAGGTGGATGTGCGGGAGTTTTGCAGCGAGGCGCGGCTCGAGCCCATGATATTGCGCGGCGAATACTTCTCCGATCAGGCGCGGGAGGTGGGCATGGCGGAGGTCTCCCTCATCCCCGGCTCCCGGCTGCTCGGCAAGAGCATCCGCGAGGTGACCTTCCGTTCCCGTTACGGTCTGAGCGTGGTGGGGATCCGCCGGGATGGAGAGGCGCTGACCGGCAAGCTGGTGGACGAGGCGCTGCAGATGGGGGATACCCTGCTGGTGGTGGGGAACTGGAGCCTCATTCGTCAGTTGCAGACCCATCATCGCGATTTTCTGCTGCTGGGCCTGCCTGCGGAAGTGGACGAGATGGCGCCGGCCCGCAGCCAGGCCATTCACGCCCTGATTGCCCTCGGGGTCATGATAGTACTGATGGTGACAGATCCCGTGCCCAACGTGATCGCGGCGCTCATCGCCTGCCTGCTGATGGGCAAGTTCCGCTGCATCGATCTGGAGAGTGCCTACAAGTCCATCCACTGGCCGACCCTGATCCTCATCGTGGGCATGCTGCCCTTTGCCCTTGCATTGCAGCAGACCGGCGGGGTGGATCTCATCGTCGGCGCGCTCATCTCGGCAGTAGGGGAGATGGGTCCCAGGGTGATGCTGGCCAGCCTCTTCGTGCTCTGTGCCGTCATCGGGCTCTTCATCTCCAACACGGCGACGGCGGTGCTGATGGCGCCCATCGCGCTGGGTACGGCCCATCAGATGGGGGTGTCGCCTTATCCCTTTGCCATGACCATCGCCATCGCCGCCTCGGCAGCCTTCATGACGCCGGTCTCGTCGCCGGTCAACACCCTGGTGCTGGGCCCGGGCAACTACAAGTTCATGGACTTCGTGCGCATCGGCGTGCCCTTCACCTTGCTGGTGATGGTGGTGAGCGTCATCGCCATCCCCTGGTTCTTCCCGTTCTGACGACAGCAAACGATATGGCGGCCTGCGGGCCGCCTTTTTATACCAATCGGATTAAACATTAGGTCAGTTTTATCCAATCTCGGCTACAAAGTGACATCACCCGCTCCACATCG
>NZ_JAPDBQ010000252.1:0-2287 GCF_027705325.1 Aeromonas sp. QDB18 | reverse complement strand
CTTTCTGTAAACTCCATGACCTCAGCTACCACCAGTTCTCCTACTGGCGCAGAAAGCTGGCAACACCCCAACTCGATAAGGCTGACTCGTCTGCCGGATTTGCTCGTGTCACCCTGCCGCCCTCTCAGACGACCCACCCAGGCTTGACCCTCACCTTGCCCAACGGCATCGCCATCTCCGGCCTGCATGCCAGCAATATTGAATTGCTCGGCGCTATCATGAGGCTCTTGTAATGCGCCCGCGTTACCTGCGACCGGCCCTGACTCTGCCGCAGATCTACCTCTACCGGGCGCCCATCGATTTTCGCAAACAGGCCAATGGCCTGGCGGCGCTGGTCGAGCAGCAACTCGGGCACAATCCATTCTCCGGTGCCCTCTATGCCTTCACCAATCGCCGCCGCAACAAGATCAAGTGCCTGATGTGGGAGGACAACGGCTTTGTGCTCTATTACAAGGCGCTCGCCGAGGAGAAATTCAAATGGCCATCCCCTGCCGATGAGCTGCTCTCCCTCTCGGCTGAGCAGATCAATTGGCTGCTCGATGGCTATGATATTTCCCTGATGAAAGGCCACAAAAAATTGCACTATGAAACGCTCTGAATCGGGCTAAATAAGTGCTTTACTACGTTGTTTTTGTTATAATTTAGCCATGAAAATAACGCCTGAATACCTCACCCCATTGCCCGAACTCGGCAGCCTTTCCGCTGCTGAGTTGTTGGTGGTGATTGCTGATTTTCAGCAACAACTGGCGTTGCAACAAGAAGCCCTCCTTTCCAAAGACGCGGCTATCGCGCGGCGTGATTCTCATATCTTGCTGCTTGAAGAGCTGCTGCGCTTACGCAGGGCGCAGCGCTTTGCCGCCAGCAGTGAAAAGCTCGCCAGCCAGCTCCAGCTCTTTGATGAAGCCGAGATGGAAGTCGAGATCGACACTCTGCAAGCACAGTTGCCTGAAGCCGCCACCGCCAAGATCGCTCCCAAGCGTCGTCAGCGCGGCTTTTCTCCGTCATTGGTGCGCGAACGTCTCGAACTGACCCTCAGCGATGAAGAGAAAGTCGGGGCCAGCAAGGTCTTCTTCACCAAAGTCAAAGAAGAGCTGAAGTTCATCCCGGCCCAACTCAAGGTGCTGGAGATCTGGCAAGAGAAGGCAGTATTCGAGCGCGATGGCGAACAGGTGATCCTCGCGGCCAAACGTCCGGTGCATCCACTGGGCAAATGCGTTGCCACCCCGTCACTGCTGGGCTACATCATCACCTCGAAGTATGCTGATGGCCTGCCGCTCTACCGCCTGGAGCAGATGTTCAAGCGCCATGGGCAGGAAGTGAGTCGCACCAGCATGGCACACTGGCTCATCCGTCTGGATGACGTGTTCCAGCCCCTGATGAACCTGCTGCGCGAAGAACAAAACAGCGCCGCTTACCTTCAAGCTGATGAGACCCGGATCCAGGTCCTCAAGGAAGCGGGCAAAACGGCCCAATCGGATAAGTGGATGTGGGTCACCCGCGGCGGTCCCCCGGGCCGACAATCAGTATTATTTGAATATGATCCGTCGCGTGCCGGCAGCGTACCCGTGCGCCTGCTGGCCGGTTTTGACGGTATCCTGCAAGCTGATGGTTATTCTGGCTACGCCGAGGTGTGCCGCACAAACGGGCTCACCCGTATCGGCTGCTGGGATCACGCCCGGCGTAAATTTATCGAAGCAACGAAGGCTGTCCCCGCGAAAGACCAACGTAAAGCCAGCAAGGCCGATGTGGCGTTGGGCTATATCAGCAAACTCTATGCTATCGAACGGGAGCTGCGGGACGGCAGTGATGCCGAGCGCTATCAGGGGCGGCAGTCACGCAGCGTGCCGCTGCTGGCAGAGTTCAAAATCTGGTTGGAAGAGCAGATCGGCAAGGTGATGAAAGGGTCGCTGACGAGAAAAGCGATGGAGTACACGCTGGGACAGTGGTCTTGCCTGGTAGGTTACTGCATGCGCGGCGATCTGCATATCAGCAACGTGCTGGCGGAAAACGCGATCCGCCCGTTTGCGGTGGGTCGCAAGGCGTGGTTGTTCGCCGATAGCGCGCAAGGAGCGAAGGCGAGCGCGACCTGCTACTCGCTGCTGGAAACAGCCAAGGCCAATCAGCTGGAGCCGTCAGCGTATATCAATTATGTGCTGGAGCGGATCGGCGACGCGGACAGCCTGGAAAAGCTGGAAGCGCTGCTACCGTGGAATGTGGCGTTGGAGCCGATTTCAAAAAAAGTGGCGCAATACCGTTAGGGCAAGTACGTCGATTTAACGGCGCTTAC
>NZ_JAPDBQ010000251.1:0-2310 GCF_027705325.1 Aeromonas sp. QDB18 | reverse complement strand
AAGCCAAACCACAGAAGTATGCGACGAGAAAACCTAGTAAAAACAATGCCAGTCAGGCTTAACTGACTGGCATTACGGCCCTCGGGCCGCCGTTTTGCATTTTTGCGAAGCACGGTCAGAGATCGAGGGCGAAGCGCCCCTTGCCCGACTGCTTGGCCCGGTACATGGCGGCATCGGCCCGGTGCAGCAGATCGTCGATGTGACAATACTGGCCCGAGTGGCAGAGGGCGCCTCCTATGCTGCCGGCAAGGGGCAGCCGGTGACCGGCCACGTCCCCAGGAACCGCCATGGCCGCCAGCAGCCGCTCGCACAGGGCGGGCAGCTCCAGTTCCGGCTGGCGCAGGGCGGGCAGTATGATGGTGAACTCGTCGCCGGCCAGGCGCGCCACCATGTCCCCCGGGCGCACCTCGGCACTCAGCACCTGGGCGAAGCGTTGCAACAGGGCATCGCCGACGTGGTGTCCCAGCCTGTCGTTGATCCCCTTGAAGCCGTCGAGATCGAGGAACAGCAGGCCCAGGGGGTCGGCATTCTGGCGCACCCGCTCCAGCTCCCGGGAGAGGCGCAGGGTGAAGGCGCGCCGGTTGGGCAGGCCGGTGAGGGGGTCGTGAGCCGCCTCGTGTTCCAGCTGGCTTTGCAGCGCCTTGAACTCGGTGATGTCGCTGCCGAGGATGTAGACCCCGGGCTCGTCGCCCCGGCTCGGGATCATGGTGATCCTGAGGTCGCGTCGGCCTATGGGGAGATCGAAACGGTGCTCGAAACTCACCTGCTCACCGGCGAGGGCCTTTGCCACATAGGCCATGGCCCTGCCGTGGGCCTCCTCGCCGATGACGTCTCGCACGCTCATTTCCCGCATCTGTTCGGTATCGAGCCCGAAGTAGCGGCAATAGGCTTGGTTGGCGAACAGGTAACGCCCTTCGGGCGACACCATGCTGATGGTGACCGGCAGGCCATCGGTGATGGCCCGCAGTCGGGCACGGCCACGCTCGATCTCCGCGAGCACCTGGCGGCGGGCCGTGATGTCGTGCAAAAACAGGGCGATGCGCACCTTGCCGTCGAACTGGTAACGCTCGGCAATCACCTCGACCGGGATGTGCCGGCCTGTGCGGGTGATGATGTCGCACTCCAGCCGCCGTGGCGGACTCTGCGGGTTGCCTGACAGGCTCAGCAGGGGATGCTCGGCGCCGAGTAGCCCGAAGAGGGGACGGCCCAGCATCTCGTCGGCGTGCCAGCCGAGCAGGGTGGTGGAGGCCGGGTTCCAGCCTGTGATGATGAAATCGGCATCGAGCTCGAGGAAGGCGTTGCTGGTGTGCTCCAGCATGTGCTGCAGGCGGCGCTGCTCCTGCCACAGCTGCTGCTGCATGGCGCCGCGCTCGCGCATCTCCTGATGCAGCTGTTCCACCGTGCGGGAGAGCTCCCGGGTCCGTGACTGCACCTGCTGCTCGAGCCCTTGCTGCAGCCGCACGAGTTCGGCTTCGGCCTGTTTGCGCTCGGTGAGGTCGGCAAACACGGCGATCATGTGGGGGGCCATGGTGCGGCTCTGGCAGAGGGTCACGCTGAGCTGGACCCAGCACTGGGTGCCATCGGCCCGGATCATCCGCTTCTCCAGCCGGTAATCCTGCAGTTGCCCCGCGATCAGGGCATCGAACAGGGGCTGCTCCCGTTGCAGATCTTCGGGATGGGTCATGGCGAGCCAGGTCCGGCTCAGCATCTCGTGCTCGCTGTAACCGAGCAGCCGCTCCAGCCCCGGGTTGGCTCTCAGCCATTTCCCCTCGAGGGAGGAGAGGGCCATGCCCACCGACGACTGGTTGAAGGTCAGGGTGAAGAGATGCTCCTTGTCTTCCAGCACCTGGTTGAGGGTACGCACCTGGTGGCGCCGCTCCAGGTCGTGCAGGGTGTTCTCCACCAGGCGGCCGAAGTCGTCGAGATCCCGGCAGGCATCTTCGTCGAGATGGCGCGGCACATGGTCCACCAGGCAGAGGGTGCCGAGCACCACGCCATCGAGGGCGCGCAGGGGGCGGCCGGCGTAGAAGACCACGCCGGGATCATCGGTCACCAGCGGATTGTCGGCAAAGCGGAGATCCCGTCTGGCATCCGGTACCTGCATGATCTCGGGGCGCAAAATGGCATGACCGCAGAAGGAGTGCTCCCGGTTGATCTCGCACATATCGACCCCGGTGCGGGCGAGAAACCACTGCCTGTTCACATCGGTCAGGGAGACCATGGCGATGGGGAGTGGCCTTGTTGCACAATTCCAAAGCAGGACAGCAGTCTCTCAGGCGCCGATTTCGCTCAGTTGACCTGTTGTCGTAC
>NZ_JAPDBQ010000250.1:0-2445 GCF_027705325.1 Aeromonas sp. QDB18 | reverse complement strand
TACCTGAAGCAACACCGCTTATATACCCGCACACTTGGAATTATTTGAGTCTCTAAAAATGAGGGGATCTCTGAGGGGGTCTCCCCTCCTCGAACATGTCTGCATAACGCTGTTGCAGCAGGGCTTTCAATTCATCCGGGCTGGCCAGCGGCGTGCTCAGTACTATCTCTTCGCTCGATTTGGCGGTGTGGGGACCGGGCAGGGGCAGCACGGCCCTGTGTTGCAGCCAGAGGCCGGTGAGGCCGTAGAGCAGCATCAGGGTGAGGGTGGCAAAGCCGGCCCAGGCGTGGATGCGGCGCACCCACTTGTTGTTGTGCAGGGGGAGTTTTCTGCGTGTCATCGTTCGGTGCTTCATAACAATCTGGCCAGCGAACGCTGGCCAGAGGGGTCGGTAAACAGGGAGGATCAGAAGCGGTAGGCGGCGGTCAGGTGCAGCTGACGGGGCGTGCCCGGCATGATCTGGGCCGCGCTGGTGGCGCTGACGAAGTAGTCGTGATCGGTCAGGTTCTCCACGCTCAGCTGGGCTTCCCACTGGGGCCAGCGGTAGCCGGCACGGGCGTCGAAGCGGGCGTAACCGGGCAAGGTGGTGGTGTTGGCGTTGTCGGCGAAGCGATCCCCCACCGCCGTCACCCCGGTCTCGCCGAACCAGCCCTGCTTGCCGCTCTGGTAGCCGGCGAACAGCTGGCCGTTCTGGCGGGAGACGTTCATCGGCCGCTTGCCTTGCAGGTCCGCGTCTGCCTTGACCTGCTCGGCATCCTGGATGGCGACGCCGCCGCGCAGATAGATCTCGTCGGTCAGCTGGGCACGGGCGCTCAGCTCGATGCCGTCGGTGCGCTGCAGACCGGTGAGGATCACCTTAGTGGGATCCAGCGGATCCTTGCTGCGCTTGTTGTACATCTCCAGCCGGTAGAGGGAGAGGGTGGTGGCGAGGCGGCCGTTCAGCCAGTCGCTCTTCACGCCCCCTTCATAGAGCCGGGTGTGCTGGGGATCCAGGTTGTTGTTCTTGTCCCCCGGGGTGATGCCGATAAGCTCACCGCCCACCGGGGTGAAGGTCTTGCTGTAGGAGGTGTAGAAGGCATGCTCCTCGATGGGGTTCCACACCAGGCCCAGGCGCGGACTCAGGCTGGTGACCGAGAGGGTCTCTTCCTTGTCGAGGTCGTTGCGGCGGCTGGTGACGGTGAAGTCGTCGCGGCGCAGTCCCGCCAGCAGGTGCCAGTCGCCCAGGCTGAGCTGATCCTGCACATAGAGGCCGACACCGCGCACCCTGTGATGGGCGTCGCTGGAGAGTTTCATGGCGCCGTCGTAGGTGGGCAGGGAGCCCGGATCATAGAGGTTGCCTGCCGGGATCGGGCTGGCGTTCTGGTAGAGCTTGGGGGTGCGATCCTGCCAGTCCTGCTCCAGGCCCACCAGCAGACGATGGGCGATGGGACCGGTTTGCAGCTGGCCTTCCGCCTCGGTGTTGCTGGTGAGGCTGCTGGCCTTGAGATCCTGCTGCCAGCGGGCGCGGGTCACCTTGTCGCCCTTGACGCTGGTGACATAGGTATTGTCGAACTGGCTGTCGAGGGTGGTGTAGCCGAGCTGCTGGCGCAGTTGCCACTGATCGTTGATGTCCCAGGTGAAGCGGGAGCGGGTGGACTGGGCCACATCGTCGATGAAGTCGCGGCGGGTGTCGCTGTAGACGCTCTCGATGGGGACATCCGCCGGGCGACCATCGACGCCGGGAATGCCGCGATCCGGGGTGCGATCGTGCTCGTTGCGCTCGTATTGCACCAGCCAGTTCAGGGTGTCGGTGATCTCCCAGTTGACGGAGGGGGCCAGCAGGGTGCGCTTGCTGGTCACGTCGTCGCGAAAGCTCTCCTTGTCCTCCTGGGCCAGGTTCAGGCGCACCTGTACCCGCTCTCCTGCCTCGCCGTTGAGGTCGGCGGCGAAGCGTCGGCTGTCGAAGCTGCCGACCTGGGCGCTGACGCTGGAGGCCTGCCCCTTCTGGGGAACCTTGCTGACCCGGTTGACGATGCCGCCCGTGCTGCCACGGCCGTAGAGCACGGCGGCGGGGCCCTTGAGCACTTCGACCCGCTCGATGTTGCCAAGGTCGCGGGTGTATTGCATGTCGTCGCGAAAGCCGTCGAGATAGAAGTCGTTGCTGGCGCTGAAACCGCGGATGGTGACGCCGTCAAAGCGGGTGTCGCCGCTGGCGTTGACGCCGGGGATACCGGTCAGAGCCTCGCTCAGGGTGGGCTGGCCGAAGGCGGTCAGCTCGCTTGCCTTGACGCTGTCGATGCTCTGGGGCACCAGTTTGGCCGGAGTGTTGGTGCGGGTCGCGGTGGCAACCTCTTCATGTTGGCTGCGTTTGCCGACCACGGTCAGGGTTTGGCGTTGTTGCCCAAATCGATGCAGCTTGAATGGAACTAACTGAGGACTTGGTGATCTGATCACCACCATCTCCTT
>NZ_JAPDBQ010000249.1:0-2563 GCF_027705325.1 Aeromonas sp. QDB18 | reverse complement strand
ACAGCCTTGCTCCCCCAACTCAAGTCGCATTTATGAATAATTAGTCAAAAATGTGCTTATCTGAACAGCATTGCCCCTTGCGCGGGGTCTTTGGCCAGATGAGCAGGGCCAGCAGCGCCGCCAGACCGGCGAAGGTCAGGTTGATGCGCCAGTACTGATCAGCCGGGTAGAAGCCATAGAGATACTGCCCCAGCCGGCTCTCGATGAAGATCCAGCAGGCACCGCCCTGGACGCAGGCCTCGCGGCTGCTCCCCTGCCAGGTGGCCGAGAACAGCGCCCAGTCCAGTGCAGACCAGATGAGTGGCAGCAACAGATAGGCCAGCACCAGGGTCAGCAGGCCGTTCCACCAGTTGGGGAAGAGGTTCTGCCTGATCCAGGCGAGCGGCCCCCGACGGTGGTTGGGAGGCGGCAGCGCCTCCTGCAATTCATTCACGAACATGACAGCTCCCTAGCGCTCAACCAGCGTCATTCTGCGGTTGTAGATGTTCATCAGCACCGAGGTGGTGATACTGATGACGAGATAGACCCCCATGGTCATGGCGATGACCTCGATGGCCTGCCCTGTCTGGTTGAGAGTCGTCCCCATGAACACCGAGACCAGATCCGGGTAGCCGATGGCTGTCGCCAGGGAGGAGTTCTTGGTGAGGTTCAGATACTGGCTGGTCAAGGGAGGAATGATGACCCGCATGGCCTGGGGAATGATCACCAGCCGCAGCGTCTTGGTGGGCGAGAGCCCGAGGGCGGAAGCCGCCTCCGTCTGCCCCTTGCTGATGGCCAGGATGCCGGATCGCACTATCTCGGCGATGAAGGCCGCCGTATAGATGGTGAGCGCCAGCAAGAGGGCCGCGAGCTCCGGCAGCACCGTCAGCCCCCCCCGGAAGTTGAACCCTTGCAGCGCAGGCACGCTCCAGCTGAGCGGGCTGCCCGCCAGCAGGAAGGTGATGCCCGGGAGCAGCATGACCAGGGCGGCCACACAGCGCCAGAACGGGAAGATCCTGCCGGTCAGGGCCTGACGGCGGCGAGCCCAGCGGCCCAGCCCCCAGCTCAGCAGCACCGCGAGCACCAGTGCCCAGAGCACGTAGCCGAATCCCTCTTCGAACAGGGGCTTGGGCAGATAGAAACCCCGCACGTTGAGGAAGGCGAGCCCGCCAATATCCACGCTCTGACGCGGGGAAGGCAGGGTACGCAGCACCGAGAAGTACCAGAAGAAGATCTGCAGCAGCAGCGGGATGTTGCGAAACGTCTCTATGTAGACGGCCGCTATCTTGGCCACCAGCCAGTTGCGCGACAGGCGCGCGACCCCGAGTGCGAACCCGAGCAGGGTGGCAAACAGGATGCCGAGCACGGAGACCAGCAGGGTGTTGAGCAGACCCACCACGAAGGTGCGACCGAAGGTATAGGTCTCGTCGTAGGGGATGAGGCTCTGCAAGATGCCGAAACCGGCCGTGTTGCCCAGAAAATCAAAGCCTGTGGTGATGCCACGGGTGGCCAGATTGGTCAGGGCATTGTTGACGATGTAGAACAGAAACCCGATAACCGCCGCGATGGCCAGGCACTGGAAGAGCAGCGCCCGCACCTTGGCGTCATACCACCAGCGGCCCTGTTCTTTCCTATGGTTTGATGCGTGTAACGCCATGAGGATGACTCCGACAAAGCCAGGGAAAACATGGGGGGCCAGGCCCCCCGGTGACTGTCGACTCAGCGGATGGGTGGCGCGTACATCAGACCGCCCTTGTTCCAGAGGGCATTGATGCCGCGATCAATCTTGAGGGGGGAGCCGGCACCGGCGTTGCGATCGAAGGATTCACCGTAGTTGCCGACCTGTTTGACGATGTTGTAGGCCCATTTGTCATCCAGCCCCAGCACAGTCCCTTTGGGCTCTTCCAGCCCCAGCAGGCGACGGATTTCAGGATTGGTGGACTTGAGCATCTCGTCCACGTTGGCACTGGTGACCCCGGCCTCCTCGGCATTGAGCATGGCGTTGAGGCTCCAGCGCACCACCTTGAACCACTGATCGTCACCCTGACGCACGGCTGGGCCCAGCGGCTCCTTGGAGATGACCTCCGGCAGCACCACGGCTTCCTCTGGCTTGGTGAGCTTGATCTTGAGGGCATAGAGCTGGGACTGATCCGAGGTCAGCACGTCACAGCGGCCGGCTTCGAAGCCCTTGACGGTCTGATCCGAGGTATCGAACACCACTGG
Organism: Aeromonas sp. QDB18; assembly: GCF_027705325.1. Taxonomy (NCBI): domain Bacteria; kingdom Pseudomonadati; phylum Pseudomonadota; class Gammaproteobacteria; order Aeromonadales; family Aeromonadaceae; genus Aeromonas; species Aeromonas sp. QDB18. Next base: position 361 of record NZ_JAPDBQ010000249.1, on the reverse strand, counting down.
GGTGTACTTCATGCCGCCATTGGCGCGGAAATAGTCAGCCAGGTTGAGCTCGGTGGTGGTACCGGACTGGATACAGACGGCGGCACCGTCAAGCTCCTTGGCGCTCTTGACCCCGAGGGACTGCTTGACCAGGAACCCCTGCCCGTCGTAGTAGTTCACCCCGGCGAACGTGAGGCCCAGCGACCCATCCCGGGTCAGGGTCCAGGTGGTATTGCGCGAGAGCAGATCCACTTCCCCGGACTGCAGGGCGGTAAAGCGCTCCTTGGCGGTGAGGGAGACATACTCAGGGCGAGATCGTGAACGTTTTGAAGCAATGTTAAGAGGATTTGACCGACCGATCTGGGTGTGATCTTATACTCTC
>NZ_JAPDBQ010000248.1:0-2645 GCF_027705325.1 Aeromonas sp. QDB18 | reverse complement strand
CATGCCTCCCTCATTTTTTAGCCCTGATACTACGTGGACTGGAACTCAAATTCTCTTAAGTGAACAGCATTGCGCCCGAAGGCGGCTCTTGTCATCACGGGCCAGGCGGTTATCCGGGCCATCAGGCGCCGATGATGCCGCCATCGTCCCGGGTGATCCGCAACACGGCGGAGCGGGGAATGGCGGTGCCGCCGTCCGGGAAATGGGAGGGCGCCCCCTCCTCACCCGGGTGCTGCACCCCGACGAACAGGGTGCGCCAGTCAGGCGTGAAGGTGAGGCCCGTTATTTCGCAGGCCACGGGGCCGGTCAGGAAGCGGCGCACCTCGCCGCTCGCGGGATCGGCGCACAGCATCTGGTTGTTGCCCATGCCGGCAAACTGCTTCTCGTTGGAGTAGTCGCCGTCGGTCTGGATCCAGAGCCGCCCCGCCTCGTCGAAGCCGATGCCGTCCGGGCTGTTGAACATGTTGTCCGGATGGATGTTGGCACTGCCCGCCATCAGCCCCTCCTTGTGCACGCCGGGGTTGCCCGCCAGCAGGAAGAGATCCCACTCGAAGCTGTCGCTCCCGTGATCGTCCCCCATCGGGCGCCAGCGGATGATCTGGCCATAGGGGTTCTCGGCCCTGGGGTTGGCGCCATCGAGAGGTTGGTTCTCCTTGATGCCGCGGTTCTTGTTGTTGGTCAGGGTGCAGTAGACCTCGGCCCTGTGGGGATGCACGGCCACCCACTCGGGCCTGTCCATGGTGGTGGCGCCGAGCCGGGTCGCCGCCTCCCGGGCGAAGATGAGCACCTCCCCCTGATCGGCGAAGCCGTTCTTCCGGGTCAGGCCGTGCTGGCCGTGTACCAGGGGCAGCCACTGGCCGGTGCCCTTGAGCTCCCCCTCCTTGGCCTCGAAGCGGGCCACATAGAGGGTGCCCTCGTCCAACAGATCCCGGTTCGCAGGATCGTTGCCCGGCGCCACCTTGTTCTTCGAGACGAAGCGGTAGATGTGCTCGCCCCGCTCGTCGTCGCCGAGGTAGACCACGGCGCGGCCATCCTGGTTGACGGTGAAGGCCGCATTCTCATGCTTGAAGCGGCCAAGGGCGGTACGCTTCTTCGGGGTGGAGGCGGGATCGCGGGGATCGATTTCCACCACCCAGCCGAAGCGGTGCGGCTCCTGGGGATGCTTCGCGAGATCGAACCGCTCGTCAAATTTGTGCCAGCCAAAGCCTGCATCCTCGGCGGCCAGGCCGTAGCGGGCGGCGCGCTGGTCCAGCACCGGCTTGCCCGCACTGCCGAAGTAGCCGTTGAAGTTCTCCTCGCAGGTGAGGTAGGTGCCCCAGGGGGTCTGGCCGTTGGCGCAGTTGTTGAAGGTGCCAAGGCCGGTGCGCCCCTCGGGGTCGGCCTGGGTCTTGAGCAGGGCATGGCCCGCCGCCGGGCCGCTCAATGTCATGGGGGTGGTGGCGGTGATGCGGCGGTTGAGGGCCCCCTTGGGGTTGGCCTGCCACTTGTCATCGATGCGCGCCAGCTCCACCAGGGAGACCCCGTGGGCCGCCTGGGCCTTGGCGACCGCCTCTGCACTGAGGGTCTTGCCGCCATCCGCGAACAGATATTCGTAGTTGGTGTATTCGTTGTTGACGGCGAGCAGGGCGCGATCCGGGCCCAGGGGGAAGAAGCTCATGCCGTCGTTGTTGTCGCCAAACTGGCGGGCCTGGGCCTTGGCATCATTGCGCTGGGCAAAGGCGGGGGCATCGGGGAAGAGGGCATCTCCCCAGGCGATCAGCACCTCGGCCTTGTAGCCGGGCGGCACCACTATGGTGTCGGCCACCGAGGCGGGCACGGCCTGGAAGCCAAGCAGCGGCCGGGTGGCGGCAGCCACGGCCTGGGCCACGGGGCTCGCGGCAAAGAAGGCCACCATGCTGGCGGCGCCCACCCCTTTGAGGAAGCCACGGCGGCTGAGACCCGCCTCGATGAGGCGGTTGAATGCCGGCTCCTGCTCGCGGGGGTGGTTGGCACTGTCTTTCTCGTCAAAACGGCTCATCGGCTTTTCCTTGTTATCTCGGCGCAATCATTGCGTCATCACAGCGTCCGGCCACAGCATGGCAGCGCTTTATTAAACGAGGATGACAAATGATGAGATAACCGGCTGGCCCGGCAAGACGCCACCGCCAACGACAAGGGGCGGTGGACACCAGTCCCACCGCCCCAAGAGACACATCGCCGACAGAAGCTCTCCCCTCTATCTAGCCGCACGTCTTCAGACTGCTATGCCCGTTTGTACCGGATAGCGCCCGATGGCAACGTCTAGTTGCACTTCTTCAGACTGCTATGCCCGTTTGTACCGGATAGCGCCCGATGGCAGCGTCTAGTTGCACTTCTTCAGACTGCTATGCCCGTTTGTACCGGATAGCGCCCGATGGCAGCGTCTAATTGCACTTCTTCAGGCTGATATGCCAGTTGGCGCCGGATTGCACCTGATGTTTGGCGGCGAAGCTGTCCATGTTCAGGGCCACCGACACCTGCAACAGGCTGTTGAGGTAGACCAGGGGCTGGCCCTCCGGCACATCGCCAAAGCTGCTGACGTAGGGGGCCTTCATGTACAGGATCTTTAGCTACAACCAATTGAAATAGATAGAAAAAAGGCTTCGTTTGTGATCTGATTTAATCGC
>NZ_JAPDBQ010000247.1:0-2665 GCF_027705325.1 Aeromonas sp. QDB18 | reverse complement strand
ACGTCCCGCTGGAGCCCATTGCAAAAAAAGTGGCGCAATACAACGAAGGCAAGTAGGTCGATTTAGCGGCGCTTACCGCGCCTCCACGCTTCGCTCGGCCCCGAACCAGCAGTTGTTCTGGTCGTAGCAGGAGTAGTAGGTCTTGTTGAACAGGTTGCTGGCGCCAAGCGATACCCCCATCCCCTTCAGGCTTGCGCTGAGGGCGGCGAGATCGTAGGAGGCGGACATATCCATCAGGAGGTAGTCCTGTACCTTGTCGGTGTTGGCGGCATCCATCTCGGCCTCCCCCACGTAGCGCAGGCCGGCGCCCACTCGCATCCCCTCGAGGTTGCCGCCGGGGTAGTAGTTGCTCCACAGCGACGCCATCTGTCTGGGGACCCAGACCGGCGTCTTGCCCTGCAGCGTGGTGGTGTCACGCGTGATCTCCATGTCCATCAGGGTGTAGTTGAGGGCCAGATCCAGCTGGCTGGTGAGATCGGCTCTCCCCTCAAGCTCGATGCCCCTGGAGACCGTCTCCCCGGTCTGCAGCTTGGGCCCGTAGACATTGTCCGGATCCGTCACCAGGGCGTTCTTCTTGGTGATGTGGAACGCCGACAGGGTCGCCGTCTTGCTCATGTCGTCGGAGAGGAACTTGACGCCCCCTTCCCACTGATGGCCGGTCGCCGGTTTGAACGCCTGGCCCTGCTTGTCCGCCCCCGGCACCGGCTCGAAACTCTCGGCATAGCTCGCATAGGGGGAGAAGCCGCCATCCAGCTCATAGAGGGCGCCGACACGGAAGGAGAGGTTGTCCTGATCGAGGTGGGCCAGGGACTGGCTGTCCGCCCCCTGATAGAGGGTCCGGCTGTCGGTGTCCATCCGGTAGCGGTCGTAGCGGGCGCCGCCGATGGCCACCAGTCGATCGAGGCGCACCTGATCCTGCAGATAGACGCCGGTCTGGGACTGACGGATCACCTTTTTATCCTGGTAATTGAAAGTGAGTGCCTCTGGGACTATCTGGCTATGGTTCGGGTTGAAAATGTCGATGCTGGGCGCCGAGTAGTCGAGGGTATCCCGGTAGAGGATATGGGCATCCAGGTACTGGTAATCGACCCCAAGCAGCAGGTTGTGCTGGGCAGAGCCCGTCTGTACCTTGCCCGCCAGCTGGTTGTCGATGACAACGCCGCGAGAGTCTTCATCGGTGAGATAGGCGTTGCGGGCCAGGGTGCGGTTGTCCGCCGCCAGGGCCGCGTTGTAGGTGTTGCGCTGATAGGCGGACGCATCCATGTAGCGGGCATTTTGCAGCACCTGCCAGCGCTCGTTGAAGTCGTGGCTCAGCTTGTAGCCCAGCAGGGTCACGTCCCGGTTGTACTCGTTCCAGTTCTCGTCGCCAAGGAAGGTGTCGCTGCCAAGCTGCCCCAGGGGGTTGGACTTGGCCGAGCCGCTGGCGGGCACAGTGGTGTAGATGCCGGCCTCGGGATCCTTCTGGTAGTAAAGGTTGAGGTTCAGCAGGGTGCGCTCGCCGAGCTGCCAGTCCAGGGACGGCGCAAAGACGTAGCGCTCCTCCTTCGAGGTCACCGCCTGGCCATCCTTCTCCCGGGCCAGCCCCACCAGCCGATAGGCGACCTGCTCGTTGATGGCACCGGTGCTGTCGAGGGTCATCTCCTTGAGGGTGCCCGTGCCGGTCGCCACGCTCACGTTGTGCTTGCTCTCCCGCTGGGGGCGCTTGGCGATGAGGTTGACCATGCCGCCGGGGGGCATGCTGCCATAGAGCACCGATGTCGGCCCCTTGAACACCTCCAGCTGCTCGATGGCCACCGGATCTATCTGGGGTTGCAGGTTCCAGTCGTTGTACTGGAGCAGCAGGCCGTCATAGAAGTTCTGGTAGTTGTCAAAGCCACGGATGTTGAACAGATCCAGCCGGTTGACCGCCCCGCCCCGCAGCTCGGTGTTGACGCCGGGCACGTAGCGCAGCGCCTCGCTCACCGAGCTGACACCGCGCAGCGACAGGGTCTCCCCATCCACCACCGAGATGGCCTGGGGCGTCTCGATGGGGTCGAGCCGGGTCTTGGTCGCGGTGTTGCGATAGGTCTGGCCGAGCACGGTCAGGGTCTCGTCGGCGGTGGCCGTATCCTGGCTTTCGGGCGCGGCGGCCTGTACAGAGCCTGCAAGCAGGGTGGAGATGGTCACGGCGACCAGGGTCAAAGGGGGGTGAACAAGCTGCATCTGATCCTCGATTACTTACTGCATGTGAATAGTAACAAATATCATTTGTATTTTATTGTTCTATTTTGCCCCGATATTAACAATTTGGGGCATTTTGGCGCGGCAGCGGGGAAAGCGAGGGTGGCAGGCATGCCATCTGCTATCGGAGGCAACATGGCGACGCCGTCGAGGCTCTCAGGGAACACCCATCATGGCCGCCTGATGAAGGACACCGCCTTCACTTGCACAGCCAATTAGAAAGTAACCATCACATATTCAGAACATGGCGGCATTTTCACCACCATATTTACACTCATCTGACAAGTATGGTCGTGTGTGCCCTCCCCTTGTTGATCCTGGTCAATCGCTATTGATAAATGAGGCGATAGCATACCCACCCTTTTATCAGGCTATGTCCCAATTACGTGTTGCATCGGGTGCCCTAGCGCCTCATGCAAACACATCTTGGTATTTACCTCCCTGC
>NZ_JAPDBQ010000246.1:0-2667 GCF_027705325.1 Aeromonas sp. QDB18 | reverse complement strand
ACCAGCGGGGCTGACGCCCCGGCGAAATTCCCCTCCCACCTACGTCGGAGGGAGTCCCCTTTCGCATTTAAGATGGAGGCATTGTGCGCCCTTTACCCGTCCTGACGCTGACCCTGGCCATGCTGCTCTGGTCCAGCTCCTTCATCGCCCTCAAACATGTGCTGGAAATCTGGTCCTTCGGTCAGGTGCTCTTCATGCGGATGGGGGTGGCGTCCTGTTGCTGGCTGCTCTGCTACCGCCAGCTTGGCCGCGTCACTTACCAGAAGGGGGATTGGCGCTGGTTGGCCCTGATGGGGGCGCTTGAGCCCTGCCTCTACTTTCTTCTTGAAGTCAACGCCCTGCGTTACACCAGTGCCGGCCAGGCCGGTATGGTCTGTGCCCTGCTTCCCCTGATGGTGGCTCTGGTGGCCTTCGTGCTGCTTGGAGAGCGGGTGAGTCGCCGCCAGCTGCTGGGCTTTGCCATCGCCATCGTTGGCATCGCCCTGCTGGGGTTGGGGGAGGGCGCCGACGAGTTCGCCCCCAACGCCCTGCTCGGCAACAGCCTGGAGATGGGCGCCATGCTCTGCGCCGCCACCTATTCCGTGGTATTCAAGAAGCTCTCCAGCCGCTACGGCGTGATGACACTGACAGCGTTGCAGGCCTTCGTCGGCATGCTCTTCTTCGCGCCCTTTGCCTTCAGTGCGCCCTGGCCCGCGAGCTGGGCCTGGCAGGACATGGGGGTCATCCTCTTCCTCGGCGCCTTCGTGACACTTGGTGCCTACCTGCTCTACAACTGGTCGGTGACCCAGGTGAAGGTGACCCTGGCGGCTGCCTATGTGAACCTCATACCGGTCTTTACCCTGCTGCTCGCCTATCTGCTGCTGGGAGAGACGCTCACTGCCCTGCAATGGGTGGCCTGTGCCGCCGTGCTGGCCGGCATCGGGGTGGGCCAACTGCCGTCCGGCAGGAAGCGTGCGCAGGCAGTCGCCACCGGGGGATGAGTCGCCGTCATTAGGCTACAGTCTGGGCAGGGAAACACGCTGTCTAAGAAGGAGCCGACCGATGAGCGACATGCACTTGCTGGCCGCGGCCAAAAGCCTGTTGAGCCATCCCCCCTTTACCCTGGCCGATGCCAGAGCCCTGGAGGCGCTGGAAGAGGAAGCTGTGGGGGAGGAGGGGCTCTGCATCGCCGCGCTATGGGACATCGCCCTCGCGCTGGCGGACGAGGAAGCCAGACACTATCTCCTGGGGGATGGCTGAGCGGGTTTCGGGTGGGCGGACAGCAATGACAACGGGGGGCCTGGGCCCCCCGTTGTCATTGGCAGCTGTCGCTCAGATGGAGAGGCTCTTGACGGTGTCCGACACCGAGTTGGCGTCCTCGATGATCTCCTTGATGACGTCGGCGATGATGGTGGCCTGCTCCTGACCTGCCACCGCCTTGTCGGAGACGACGGAGACGGTCTGGGTGATCTAGGAGGTGATCTCCGAGTTGTGCTTGATGACGGTGACGATCTCGCTGGTGGAGCTGGAAGTGCGCGCCGCCAGTTGCCTCACCTCGTCGGCCACGACCGCGAATCCCCGTCCCTGTTCCCCGGCGCGGGCCGCCTCGATGGCCGCGTTGAGGGCCAGCAGGTTGGTCTGATCCGCGATGCCGCTGATGGTGGAGATGATGGATTCGATGCTCCTGGATTGCTGGTTGAGCTGCTCTATCTGCTTGCTGACCGCATTGACCGAGGTGTTGATGTGAGAGGAGGTGTCGAGCACCCTGTCGATGACCTCCCGCCCCCTGGCGGCGCTCGCGACGGTTTCGCTGGCGATGGCACACGCCTTCTGGGCCGCTTCCCGGGTGGAGATGGATTGCTCCACCCGCTCGGTGATGTCGCTCGCCAGCTTGATGATTTTGACCACCTTGCCCTCGTGGTTGAAGATGGGGTTGTAGGTGGCCTCCAGCCAGATCTTCTCCCCCCGGTGACCCAGACGCATGAAGAGCCCTGACTTGATGTCACCCGAGCCGAGATCCTGCCAGAAATGGGGGTTGTTCTGGTAGAACTCGGTGTCACAGAAGAGGCGATGATGCTTGCCGACCACCTCTTCCAGCCGGTAGCCAAAGCAGTTGAGGAAATTCTGGTTGGCGGTGATGACGGTGCCATCGGGTTGGAAATCGATGACCGCCAGGGACTTGTCCAGGGCTGCCAGCAGTGCCTGGGTGCGCTCCAGGGTGGATTGCTGCTGGGTCACGTCGGAGGCGACCTTGGCGATCCGCACCACCTTGCCGTCGATCACGATGGGGAAATAGGTCGCCTCCAGCCACACGGCCTTGCCGGATTTCGACTGGCGAATGAAGCGACCGCTGCGGGAGACGCCGTGGCGCAGATCCTGCCACAAGGTCTCGTAATCCCGGGTATTGACGTCGTCGGAGAAGCAGAGGGTGCTGTGATGCTTGCCAATCACCTCGTCACGTTCAAATCCCACGATCTTGAGAAACAGCGCGTTGGCGAAGGTGACCACTCCCGCCGGGGTGAACTGGACGAAGGGGACCTGCAACTGGATAGCCTGTTCAAATGCCCCCAGTTCCACCACCCTTGCCGCTTGCTCACTGGCTTCCTTGCTTGGGAAGGTGCGAACAAGTCCCTGATATGAGATCATGTTTGTCATCTGGAGCCATGAAAAAGGGTTCATCATGAGTCA
>NZ_JAPDBQ010000245.1:0-2679 GCF_027705325.1 Aeromonas sp. QDB18 | reverse complement strand
GGGCATGCAGTCGTGGCAAGCCCTCCGATGCCATATCGGCTCTTGAAGCTGGCTGAGGGTCATGGGTAATCAGGTAAGAAAAAGGCTTCGCTCACATAGGGTCAGCCCGTTGACCGCCGACCTGCTCAGGCCAGCGGGTCACACCCTGCAACAGCAAATCCAGGACCTACAAATAGATCTCTTTTCCCAAATGCTATTCACGCCATTGACCCTGATGATGATCGGGTTCTACCTCTTGTTACAGAGCTATATCGATAAGAGGGCTATGAGCACGACTGTGATGCTGATTTCCGGGATCGTGATGCTGGGTATCTTTATCTATGGCACAACCAAAACTTACAAAATGGCCAACAAGGTTCAGCACCTCAAGCTGGGTTACTCCTGTGAACTTGCGGTTGGCCAGGAGCTGGACCAAATCGTTAGGCCCCAACACCACCCCTATCGGGTTTACCACGATATCCCGTTTGATGGATTCAATATCGACCATTTGATCATCTGCCCTAACGGGGTCTTTGTCATCGAGACTAAAGGCCGCTCCAAACCCATCCATCTCTTCCGGCCCCTGATAGCTAAAGTCCGTCACGTAATCGAACAGCCACCTGTCTTTACGCTTGAGCAGCCGTATTTCTACCGGATGAAAGCCGCCACGGACCGGGCCGTAATCCGGGTCTCGGAAGTTGAAGACCAGACTAGATTTTCCCTTCAGCACCATTCCAGATCTAACCAGTTCCTGATCCAGAATACTCATCAATGCCTGACTGACAGGCAGGGCAAAATCGCCCGCAAATGGGATCGTCATAATCACCTCAGATTGGTTGTTGGAGGGCTCACCCTTGGACAGGTGAGTGCTATGCAGGGGTTATTCGATGGTAGAAGATACGGTACAGAGCTCATTGGTTAGCGAACCCAAGCGCTCAAGGTAATCAGGCACCAGTTCGTGCAGCATCGGATTGCCGTCTGCCTTCTGGACCAACTTCAGCCCGTCCGAGCGCAGAATGGCTGATAAGAATCCGGCGTTATTGGCACTGCCACCTTTAAACAGTCGCTTCATAACGCTGGATTTAAACGGCTTGTCTGCGGGCAAGGAGCACAACACACCGTCAATCGCCGACAGCGCAATCCACTCCTTGCTATGCAGACCCCCACCCTGATTGCCGGTGATTTTCAGGAACAGCTCGCCACTCTCTTCATGACGACCAATGGCATAGAACAAAGTTTGGTTCGATGCCGTAATCAAAAACTGGGGGAGTTGGACCTCTTCCGTGTCGAGTTTGAGCTTTCGCTGCTCTTCTCCAGTCGTGCTGAACACCTTCGTCACAGGCGTGTTCGCAAAGAGCGAGTCGGCGTGGTAGACAGGAATCTGCGCCTCATGCCCAGCGGCGAGCCAATCCTTACTGGCCAGCACCCAGCCAACCTTGGCAAGCATCACAGCCAATGGGTCGATGTCGAATGCGGTGATCGCGGTCGCGAGTTCGCTGAGCGCAGTAGGGTCACCTGGAACTCTGCCAGCCGCGAGCAGGCGTTGCTGGGCACGCTTCACCGTCTCCACGACCATCGCTCCCGATCCGCAGCACATATCGACGAAGCGAGGCTGCTGCCCTTTGGGGAGCGCCGACATGGCATGCTCGACGAGCTTGCCGGCGAGCCAAGAAGGCGTCCACTCCTGTCCCAGCAGAAGTCGTTGCGAGCGTGCCGCCAACTGCGCCATGAGGGTACCGAAAAGGTCTTCGGCAGGAGATGATTTGAAGTCGTAGGCGCGAAGGTCGTTTTGAATGTCGCGCGCGACGGCGACCAAGTCGCTGACATAGGGACTGGCGTTTAGCCAGCCGAAGTAGTCGTATTCTACAAGGTTGGGCAACCCACGAGCTTTGAAGAAAGACCCGTCCAGAATCGCTTGCAACTCTGCATCGTCGCTGATCAAGGCCCTTCCGTTCAGAACGTTGGCGCAAATAAGCTTAGCAAGGGTGAGTATGTAGAGTTCCCCGACATATGAAGCCTTGTCGAACTTGCCAGCAGCAGCGTCTCCACCCAGGTAGGAGACGAAGTCTGTCCAAAGCTTTGTGATCAAGCTGGCATAGGTGGAATCATGGGCGAACGCACGGTCCACAAGGGCATCAATCGGCTGAACATGGGCTTGGCAAAAAGGACTGCTGAAGCCCAAGTCCTTCGCAAGGGTCAGTGCGGCCAACAATCGGCCACCTTCGCGGCCAAGATGGCGGACCAGAAAATCCCCGAGCTTCTTAGCCTCAACATCGCCAGCCGTAGAAAGGTCGTATGACTCTATCTCGGCGAGCTCGATGTGGTCCGGGCCGAAGCTCGTCGCGCCCGGAACGGCAGAAAGATCTTTGATGTCCAGGAGGAAAAAAGCGTGCCACCGGACAGTATCGGAGAGCACGCCAACTAGCAGTTCGCGAGGAGTCCCTGCATTGAGCTGGCCCGCGCAGTACTGCTTCACCTGGTGAAGACCGTGCGCGAATGTGCCTAGCGTGCGCAAGTCTCTTTCGTATTCGATTACTGTGGCGCCCACGAGCACATCGACGAAGCCATGCTTCTTGGCCCCCAGTTCATGGAATTTTGCCAACGACTCTGTCCCGGTAACGTGGTAACCGTTCACCGGGACGGTGTTGACAGCACCAACTCCTCCGGGAACGGGTAGTCGGTTTTCTCGATGCAGGACCT